>JAESST010000379.1 GCA_016763995.1 Flavobacteriales bacterium
AATAAAGAATCAATGCTTATTGTAAATCTATCTCCCAAGCCAAGCGGGATTTGAAGAGAAGAATTGCCCACACAAGGAAATACTCCTCTTGGTTCTGGGGCTTTGATAATGCATGGACCTACTGAAGTATCCGCTTTATTCAAGTTTTTATTATTGTATACAATATTAGAGTCGGGCGAAGTGTAAAAGGCCAAGAAGTTAACTTCATCCTTATCTGTATTCAATAAGTTATCTGTGATCTCATTATTATAGTCATCGTTAGAAAATCGACCCAATCCATGCTCTCCAATGCCTTCAATATAATTATAAGCCACTCTTAAATTTCGAACTTTTGCACTAAAGGTAAATGCTGCTTCGCTATGCGACATAATCGCATCGGGAACTTCATTCACATTCTTAAAATTATTATAAAGCACATTAGTTATATACTTATTGGGCTGACAAGAAAAATGGAGTATAGAACCATTCAAGCCCTGCCCATGGCAATTTTTAAAGCTTGCTCCGCAGAGAAATATATTCTCTGCGGGAGTCTCGTAAAATCGACAATCTTCAATCAATGCCTCATTTGTACTCGTCAACATAATTGTAGTTGCTACCCTCCAATCATAGTTTAATGTATAGGATGAACGATTACCATCAAAAATTAGATTCTTAATATACACGCTGTCTAATTGTGAAAATCTAGGCCTCATCATTACAAAAAACAAGCCTACACTATCTCCAACATCCATCGCTTTTTGAATCTTCCTACCGGAGATATAGACAACAGAATCATTTCCTAAATTATTAGATAAATAGATGTTATAAGAAACAAAGCCTGCAATAGAGTCATAAGCCTGATCATTTGCTATGTTAATTTTATTACGATTTCTAAACCCAAAATTACTTTGCACTCTAATTGAATCGTCTCCAATTTGCGTTGGTGCAGTTAAAACGGTTTTAGGGGAATTTTTTCGAACAAATCCGACACTATCTCCCACTCCTAAATAGGTATTATGAGTAATTAGAGAGACAGGCCGATCAATTTCATACATCGAATCGATCTCTATAGTATCTCCTCCTGCTTGAAAGGCTGCCATTGCAGCACTGTTAATTGCATCTATTTCTTCTACCACGATACCAACTGAATTATCTGGTGAAGCTCCTCCTATTTCCCAAAAACGTGGCGAAAAGTTATTTGCGATCCTACGCCAACAGATACCCAACATGGCAGTTGATCTTAAGATGGTACCGAAATTTTCAGTGGCGCAAGAATCTTTATAAAAGACCCCGTGATACCTTGGATGGTTTACAAATATAGAATCTGATACTCCTGAATAAAGGCGCAATCCGCTGTATGTATTAACTGTATCCACTGTAGCCATTGCAGAGAAAGCAGTTAGCACATTAAGTAAGCCAATAAAACATATTTTCCTCCAATTCATAAGGTTACATTCTGTATCAATTCAATTAATCTTCATGCATTTCTTCCAATAATTTCATAATCGTTTCTCTTACATATTCTGAAAAAGCAGCAATTGTCGGTTTACTAAAAGCGAGATTCAATGGCAATTCTAAATTAAAAGATTCATTGGCTCGTGTAATGATTCGAATAGCCGCTAATGAACTCCCTCCAAGTTCAAGAAACTTATCGTAAATACCAATTTTATCTATCTGTAGCACTTCCGACCAGATATCGACCAATATTTCTTCAATATCTGAACGAGGAGCAACATATCCTACAGCTGTAATAGGACGAATAGCGTCAGGAACTGGCAGCGCCAACTTATCTACTTTTCCATTGCTAGAAATTGGCAGTTCTTCCAAGTGAATAAACTGAACTGGAATCATATAATCTGCTACTAAGCCTTCTAAATGACTCCGAATTAAGCGATCTTCTACTGGCGATTGACTTACATAGTAAGCCACCAACTGTTGAGCTTCTATCGTATTTTCTTCTTGTTCTGTATAGCCAATCTCCTCTAGTATTCTTGCAACTTCCTTTTCATCTATTTCTTCATTGATTTCTTCCAAAGAAGCATCACGCGTTTTATGTCCTAAGCGTACGTCCCAACTATACGGAAATGCATAATTACTATAGCCTTTCTCTTTTTTATGGATAAAAATTCCAGCCTGATTAATCAAACAATTGGTAGACCTTCCAGTATCTGTAGGTCGCACCCAATTTAGCTTCTTATCTAGAAAGCTTAGCATTTCATCTAAACTGACGTCCGTATATCTAAAGTAATCTAAGAATTGAACCTTTTCAAAAGTCCCATCATCCTTGAATGCACTTACATCTAATAATCTATTCACCGCATCGTCTACTCTATGGTAACTCTTTCGAGCTTCTAGAATTATCTTATCAATTTTGCCGATGTCTGCATTTTCATTCCAGAATAACTCTTCAGTTAAACGAGTTTCAAAAAACTGTCCCCTAGAAAGTCCGGTAACAATAAATGGGATGTTCTTTTCTAATGCCACCTTTGTACTGAGCGTATAGATTGTTTTAAAACAACCATCGCATACATTCTGATGTGTTTTCAAACTATCCACGAAAATTTCATTCATGGCAGGAGTTTCTCCAAATTCATGAGCTACATCCAATTGAGCTACAATTCTGCGGATATTTTCCTTGGCTTGCTCAGAAATGTATCCGTTATCCAATGTAAAGGCCAATACTTTCAAGCCCATCTCGACCAATTTTGCCAACACGTAAGTACTATCCTTTCCTCCACTTAGTAATGCAATACAATCATAAGAATCATCTTTTGCTCTTGGTAATCGATCGAATAGAGCTTTAAAATCATTCGAATTCTTGAAGTACTTCTCTACTCTACTTTGATAACTCTCAAAAGTATTACAGAGATTACAAACCTTGTTATCATCAAATTCAATATTGGGATAACTTGAAGGTAAGCCACAAGATTTACAATTTTCTACTGCTACGGTTCTTGCAGTTTTATCTTTGCTTCTTAACTCAACTATACTCGTCTCTACTCCTTCTAATCGATTTAAAGCCGATTCAATTTCCCCTAGCTCAATTCTACGGCCACTAATCTTAACCTGCTCGTCAATTCTTCCTAGGTATTCCAGATCGCCTACTTCATTTAGTCGAACCAAATCTCCAGTTTTATAGATTTTACTCCCATCCTCAAATGGCTTATTTATAAAACTGTTATCCGTTAACTCTTTCTGATTCCAATAACCTTCTGCTAATCCAGCTCCAGCTATATACAATTCGCCACTTACTCCTTTGGGTACAGGATGTAATACTTCATCTAAAATAGAATAGGAAGTGTTTGTAATTGGCTTACCAATGGAAACTGAGGAAGTGTAATCCTTTTTTATATCGAATTGGTGAACCACGCAACCTACAGTTGCTTCCGTAGGTCCATATTCATTGTAAATAGCTAGATTTTCTCCAAATTTAGATTGAATAGACTTTCCTAACTCTAACTTAAAGTCTTCTCCTCCAACAATCATTACTTCCAGCTTAGACAAAGGGTATTCTTTATCCCCCAATAAAACTAAATGTGATGGAGTAAGCTTTATGAAATTGCTCTTATTTTCCTCTAGTACTTGAAACAGACTTAAGTCTGGTCCATTCTCTGGTTCTTCATAAACATTGATGGTTCCTCCGGAAACAATAGGAAGAAACAATGAGGTTATTGTTAAGTCGAACCCTATCGCAGTAAAAAAAGCTGTCGATATTTTATTCAACGTTTTATAATTCTCAGCTGCATAGCTTATATAGTTGGCCAATGCTCCATGAGAAATCATTACCCCTTTTGGCTTACCTGTAGAACCTGAGGTGTACATGATATATGCTAAATCTTTCTCATGTAAAGCAGAGCTAGTATAAATACTTGACTGGTTTTGAATAGCTAATTCATCTTCATCAAGTTCTACACAATTTAATTCTTGCTGATAGTTTATGAGTTCTGATAATTTCTTTGTCGTTAGAAGAAAAGACAAATCAGCATCTTCAACAATATCAGTTGTTCTAATTCCAGAATAGCTGGTATCAAGCGGAACATAGATTGCTCCTGCTTTAAGTGTTGCTAAAATTGAAACGATTAATTGAGGAGTTCGCTTTAAATACAATCCGACTCTATCTCCTTTTTTCAATCCTCTTTCCGTTAAATAATTGGCTAGCTGATTGGCTTTTTGATTAACTGTTTCAAAATTGAACTTCCCTCCTTGGTAATCTATTAAATTTTCTTGTGCACTTTGTTTTACCTGCTCTTCAAATAAGCCAACAACACTTTTATAGTTCAGACCTTTTTGCTCTCCAACAATTGATTCTGCCTCTACCATTGCTGTAGCATTAATAGCTGCTGTTCGATCTTTTATAAATGCGTCTAAAACTTTAAGGAAATGAGCCGGAATATCATTTCTTAATTCTTCTTCAAAAACAGTAATGTTCACATCAAAATGCAAAGAAATAACCCCTGAATCATCAAAATCATGGACCTGCAAACGCATAACGTGAGCTTGATCTGCATGATTTGGATGCACCCAATCAGATTTCATTGGAATTCCATTAAAGTCAGAGAAAGTAGCATTAATGTAGTTCAACACGACATTAAATCCACGACTTAATTCTGAAGTAGCTGCTCCTGGTGTTGCATGTTTTAAAAAGTCAAATGTTTCGATCTGCACCTTCTTAAATAGAGAACTAAAACTCTCTTCGTCTGTAATAGCTGTAATTATTGGGAAAAGCTCAATAAATAATCCAGAAGTTTCTTTAAACCCAGCTGATAAACGGTTATGAGAAGGCGTGCCTATTGCTAATTCTTGTTGCCCGCTAACTCGATGCAAATAGGCAAATAAGGTGGTTGAAAAAATATTGAACAAGGACAGGTGTTGCGTCCAAGCTCTTAAATCAGGTGCTTCAGTTAACTTCCTCAGTTGATCTGACCTTTCTTGACCTAGAGAAATAGATATTCTCTGAGAATCGCTTCTTGTTCCTGTATTTGAACAAGCATATAATGTTGGAGCTACAGGAAGGTGTTTTAATTGGACTTTCCAGTAATTATCCTCAGCAGATTGTGCTTGAAATTTTTCTCTTTCTTTTTGTTCAAAAGCAATGTAATTTGAATAAGAAGGTAATGCCTTGCAGTCCTCCAACAGACCATTAAGAGAGGCATCGTAAAGCGATTGCATTTTTTTGTACAATACTGTTACTGACCATCCATCAGTGATCAAATGATGTTGGTTAAAATACCAAGTATAACAATCTTCTTTGGTTTTTATTAATACAGAATCAAACAGTACCTCAGTAAGGTCAAAATTTCGTTGACTTCTTTCTGATAAATAATCTTCTAAGTTTTGGCTGTCAATTGAGCGTTCTGCCCAATCGATAAATTCAGTGCTTGCATTTATCTTTGAAAGCACCAACTGCTTTGGCATTCCGTTTTTATTGCTAAAAGTCGTCCTCAATGCATCTGTACCTTCAACAAGTTTGTCAAAAGCAGCCTGAAAATGGCTAGAATCTATTTCGCCATTTAACTCAAAAGTCAATGCCATATTATAAAGAGGAACTTCAGGGTTTAACAATTGCCCTGTCCAAATTAAAGTCTGACTTTGTGTTAATTCACTTTCTATAACAGCATCTTCACTCATTAGCTATTTTTTGTTCGCTGAATATAATCGGCTATCGCATCCACATTAATAAAATTCTCAATCACCATATCTTGGGGAGCAACTTTAATTTCGTGCGTTGCTTCAATGTGTCCTATAAATCGCATAATAGCCAAAGAGTCTATCAAACCACTCGTTAATAAATCGTCTTCCGAGTTCATTTCCATGGTATCATCCCCTATCAGCTCACTTTTAATATAAGCTATCAATTCTTCTTTCATTCTTCTTCTATTTCTAATGTTTTCTCAAGCTCCAAATGATTTATTTTCCCATTTGAAGTTCTGGGCAATTGTTTTCCAATTAAGATGGTTTCAGGAACAGCATATTTTGGTAAGTTTTGGTTCAGGTGATCTCTCAACTCTTCAACCGTTATTAATCCTTCCTCTTTTAAAATAATAACTGCTGCTATATGAACTGTTCCTTCTTTAGTTATGGCAAATACTGCTGCTTCATGAACTGCAGTATTTATAGACAAAACACCCACTACTTCATCTAATTCTACTCTGTATCCTCTTATTTTAATTTGTCTGTCTTTTCTTCCTAGAAACAGTAAATCATTGTTCTCATCTAACTTTACTAAATCTCCTGTTCTGTAGAACACTTTTTTGTATGTACTATTTATCCTTAGTGTATACAGCGATTTTTTAGTCAATTCAGATTGATTCCAATAGCCCTTCATCATTGTGGCACTACGAATTAGCAACTCTCCCACTTCTCCTCTCTTCGCTAATCCATCATCTTGATTCAAAATCAGCTTCTCCGTATTTCCCCAGACCTTTCCTAGAGGAATCATTTCATCCTCTTTAGGCGGTTCTTGGACGGTATAATAAGTGCATTGATTCACTTCTGCAGGTCCGTAAACATTGCTAAACTGACAGCTTGGCCAAATTTGCATTAATGCATTCAAGTGTTTCGTCGGAAAAACTTCTCCTCCGTACAATACCCATCGCAAAGCAGACATGTCTGCTTTTTCTATACTCTTACTTTGTAACAATTGTACGAGTGCAAGTGGCACAGAATACCAAATGCTTAATTGCTCTTTTTCGATTAATTGAGCCAAACTTGCTGGCATCTTTGTATGCGGGTCAGGGATTATTACGGTAGTTGCCCCTACAAATGGACCTGTAAAATAACCAAAGGTAGAAATGTCAAAATGCAAAGGTGCATGATTTCCAATTCTATCTTCCTCCGTTAGCTCGTATAAATCAGCTGATAGTTTTGCATAGGCCAATCCACTGTTATGACTGTGCATAATGCCTTTTGGCAATCCTGTTGAACCGGAAGTGTACATGATGTAAGCCAAATCATTTCCCAATATTGAAATAGAAGGCGTCTCTTCTGATTGTTGTAAGACTTCTTCCCAAGGAATGGTATTGATCGTTAAGCCGTCTTTAAAACCTATACAACTTTTTAGTTGGGTTTTAGCATCTATAATTTCTTTTACTTGTCTCTTTTTTATGGAATTTGTGATTAAGACTTCTATCTCACAATCTTCAATTAGAAACTGTGTCCTTTTTATTGGAGCATCAGGATCTAGCGGAACATAAGCAGCCCCAGCTTTCATTATTCCATAAACTGCGATGGAAGATTCCAAGCTTCGGTTCATGTATATGCCTACTCGATCTCCTTTTTTAACTCCTAAATCAATCAGTAGGTTAGCCAATTGATTGCTTTGCTGTTCTAGTTCTTTATAGCTAAGTGAACGATTCATAAAGACAAACGCTTGTCTTTCAGGAAATCGTTTAGCCGATTCAGTAATGCTATGTGTTAATAGATAATTCATTAGTACTACAAGCCTAGCAAACTTGCGATCACATTTCTTTGTATATCAGAGGTTCCTGCATATAATACACCACCTATGGCATCTCGCATGTCTCTTTCAATTTCAAATTCTGTAAGGTATCCATTCCCTCCTCTATTTCTTATCGCATCCATACTTGATTGTACAAAGCTTTCGCCTAAATGTAATTTCAACATCGCCGCTTCCATCATTGCTGGTTTTCCTTTATTCTTTAACCAAGCTACTTTGTAGAGTAATAATCGAGACGTTTCCAAACGCAATTTCATTTCTACAATTCTATTAGAGACCGACTGAAATTTCCCAATTGATTCTCCAAATTGCTTTCTTTGCTTAGCAAAAGTGATCGTTTCTTCCAATTGACGCTGCATTGTCCCAATCTGACTAGCTAGAATACAACATCTATCGTATTCCATGGAATAACTCATTAAACTGAATCCTGAACCTTGCTTTCCAACTAAATTTTCTTCAGGAACAAAGCAATCTTTAAATTGAATTTCTCCAATGGGTACTGTTCTCATTCCCATTTTATCACGAACAGGACTCGTTGTAAAGCCTAGGCTTTCTTTATCTACAATAAAAGCTGACAGGCCCCATTTCTTAATCTTTGGATTGGTATAAGCAAAAACCAATGCCCAATCTGCTATTGGTGCCAAAGTGATCAAACGTTTTGAACCATTTAGTAGATAGCCTCCATCAACTTTTGTTGCGGTGCTTTGCATGCTGTATATATCTGAACCTGCTTCAGGTTCTGTTAATGCATGACAAGCTATCTTACTCCCATTTGTCGCAGTTGTCAGGTATTTTTCTTTTAAAAATTCACTCCCAAAATGTTCTAAGGGTAGTTGAACAGTCCACATCTGAGCATTTAATGCCAAAGCTAAACCATTATCTCTGCATCCGTAACCAAAAGCTTCCATGGCTAGCATGGATTTTAACAGATCTACCTTTTCATCTTGCCCTCCATATTGCTTTGATACAGATAGTCCTTGAATTCCAAACTGTGCACATTTCTGCCACTTCTCTTTAGAGAAAATTCCATCACGGTCATTTTCTAAGATATCGTCATTCAATTCTTCCTTTGCAAAACGAACAACTTGCTTTTTATAATTCAGGTATTCTTCAGGCCAAGAAAAGTCCATTATCGTATTTGTTTTTCGTTGGACTCACAAGCTACTACAGATTCATTTATAAAATCATAAGGGCTTTTTGCATCACCTGTTAAGCTTTCAATCTCTATGTACTGTCCTAAATTTAGCTTCTTACCATACTCCATGAATAAATCCATCACCACATTATCTTCTACAACCCACCCTGTTGAGTCGAAAACAGACATCTGGTTTTGAAGATCGGCGTAATTCATTTCATTTTGAATTAAGTGAGCTAAATCAGTATCAATTTCATGATCTTCTAATTTTTGACATTCACCTTCAATTTTTGCTTGCTCTAAAAAATCAGGACACACAAAACTGTTTCGCAGTAGATCTAACGGGAGCTCTACTTTGTTTGGAAAATCTGCTCCTACTGCATTGATATGAACAGATGCTTTTGTTTTCAAATGACTAAATAAAGGACCTGCTCCTGGCTCAATTGATGTTGCAGTACATATAATATCAGACTCTCCAACTAACTCTTCTAAGGAAGTCGTTTCAATTTCTAAATCTAAATTCAAAACTTCACATCTACTTCCAAAAGAAATCATCGCTTCTGTATCAACATCGCGAATCAAGACTTTTTCAATGTTAAATATTCTTGAAAGTGCATGTAATTGAGTTACCGCCTGAGCTCCACAACCAATTAAGCCCAATACTTTGCTCTCAGGTTTTGCTAGGTATTTACTACAAACAGCAGATGCTGCACCTGTTCTAAATGCGGTAAGTAATACACCATCCATTATTCCTTTTAATTGCCCGGTCGTTGTATCGTAAGACGAAATAGTAGAAATTACTGAAGGAATTTGATGTTTATCCGGGTTATTAGGATGATATCCCACTAATTTTATGACTACATCTCCTTTTAACTCATTATACAAAGGCATCCATTCAACTAATCCTGAATCCGGTTTTGTATAATTAAATCCTGAACGAATTGGAATATGAATAGTTGAAGGATCGAAAGACTTAATCGCAATTTCTAATCTATGAATCAATTCATCCATGATTTGATTGAGACCAACATGTTTCACAATCTCATGAATATCTTCTCTTGAAAAAACTAGCGTTTTATTATTCAATTTTGGCATTCAATTTTAACTTAAAATTTATAAGTCACATTTCCTCTAATTGCAAATGGAGCACCCGCTGTGAAATGTATTTCTTCTACTGATTCAATCTCGTTTCTCAACCTAGATTCAGTTGCAAATTGAGTCTCTTTCCACTCTCTGTCGAACAAATTACTTATTGCAAATCCAAAGGTAACGTTTTTAAGTGTGTAATTCAGGTTGAAATCGGCGATCAGATAGCCTTTTGCAACAATCGAATTGTCTTCGTTTGCAGGCCTATCAGCAATATATCGATACTGTATCCCTCCACTGAATCTCTTAAAATTCACAATATTCAAACCTCCTGATGCAGTTAATTCGGGAGCTAATGGAATATAGTCTTCTCCCGACTTTTCGTCGATTGAACGAGCGTGAGAATAATTTACATCTCCATAAAAGAATAAGGATTTATAGATTTGATATCGAACACCAAAATCAAATCCATTCCTAAATGATTTACCACTCGGTTCAACTATCCCAGCATCCCCAACATAAACAAATTCTTGTTCTGAAAGCAATGACCAAAGAGCTCCATTCAGAATTAATTTTGGACATGCCTTCCATATGAATCCTAAGTCGCCACCATATGCCGCTGGTAAAATCTCTTTTTCTCCTTTAATAACAACTCTAGTATCGTTCGAATGAAATCCAATTCCCGTTTTTAGGAAGAGTTGTAAGTCCTCTGAATAATTAAACAAGAAATTTAGCTTTGGACTTGGAATCACTTTATCCTTTGAGATCGTCTTATAATTCGTATCCAGTCTATCATAATAGTTGAAATTAAAAAAGTCAAACCGTATTCCTGGATTAATAACTAATCGCCCAATTTTATACTCCAAGTTAACATAAGCGAACAAATTCGATTCATCAACATCTCCTAGCTGAACATTTTCCAGTGTTGTAATTCTATTCTTTGTTTTAGAAAGCTCAACATTTTCTACCCTATCATTTCTAAACCCAACACCTACTTTAAAGATATGCTCATGTGGCAAAAATTTAGTCAATTCAGAGCTTCCTCCAATAATTTGTCTCTCCTCTTTTTGCTTAATCTGATCTCCATTCAATGAATCTTCTAGAAAAAACGTAAAGTTGGAAAACAATTCAAAATCATAATTAGAAATATAAGCTTGATTCTTAATGTGCAAGCTATTGTCAATTTTCTTTAGATAATCTAGTTTTAAATTCGTTCGTCCTGTCTCTCCTCCTTCTGTATTGTCGACAGCACCAAAGCGAGAAAGTACTCCTGCGGTTACTAAACGCTGAGGAATTTGGCCTGATGCATCCCACTCACTTCTAAATTTTGATACTGAAATAGACAGTTTATCGCCATCATCAAAACGTTTCGTGTATTTAGCTAACAAATTAATTCTTCTAAAATTTTGAGAGCTCTCAAAGGGTCCATCAGAAAGCTGATATTCAGAAGCAAAGTAAGCTGAACTGTTTTCCTTTTCAATAAGATTAAATGCAGTGACTGCTCTAAAAGTATTAAAACTCCCATATTCTGTTTTTACAAAATTATTATCCAATTCATCTTTCGTTTTAAAGGCAACATAACCTGCAGTAGCAAAATTCCCCTGATTGGTATTATATGGCCCCTTGCCAAATTCTACCTTTTCTATCATTTCAGGAATTACAAAATGGAGATCGGCATAACCTTGCCCATGTGCATGAGACGTCATGTTTACTGGCACTCCATCTACTGTTATATTAATATCTGTACCATGGTCAATATCAAAGCCCCTTAAGAATATTTGCTCTGCTTTTCCTCCTCCTGCATGTTGACCAATAATGAGCCCAGGAACAGTTCTTAATACTTCCTGTGAAGATTGAACTGGTGCAACTTTTAAATCAATTCTTGAAATAGCGCTCATCGCATTTAAACCAGAAGAAATTTGTACTTCTCCTAATTCAATGAACTTTGCTTTTAAAACGATGACAAGCTCAACAGTAACTTTTTTCACTACAACCGTCTTCTTTTCAAAACCCAAACTACTCACATATAAGCTATCTCCTACCTGAACACTTTCTAATTCAAACTTTCCCGATAAATTAGTGTGTACGTGTTTTTCAGTTCTATGATTGTGTATTGTTGCAAATGGGATTGCTTTCCCCTGTTCATCAATAATTTCCCCAGTAAATGCATCGGCAAAACAAAACATCGGCGACAAAAACAGCATCAAATAAATATATCCCTTCAATCTCTTCATACAGTTTTTCTCAAAAAGTGGGCAAAACTAATGCTAATTATTTAGTCTTAAAAAGTCAATCTCTTAAATTATAACTTCCACAAGTTTGTCAACATTCATACTAATTACGAATTTATTTAATCAACGGATTTAATTTTTTTTGAGTGTAGATTCCATATTTTTGAAATCCAAAATATCTTAACATTCGTACATTCTATAAATCTTAGTTTACTATCAAAAAAATCATCAACATTCTGAATAAAAAAGATAAAATCAAGTTATCTTTTTTACTTTCCGCAATACTAATACTGGGCTTCCTTGAGGTTCTTGGAATTGCATCTGTATTGCCTTTTATGGAATTACTATCAAAGCCTGATGCCATAAAAGAAAGTTCATGGCTAACATTTGCCTACGAATCTTTTAATTTCGATTCTTTCCGTTCTTTCTTAATTGCTATGGGAAGTATTGTTATTGGAATCATAGCTCTTTCAAATATTATAGGAATTATTACGACCTATTTTCATTTAAAAATTTCTTGGGATGTGGCTCACCGACTAAGCACTAACCTATTAAAGGTATATACTAAAAAGCCATATAGTTATTTCCTGAATCACAATACGTCAGATTTAAGGTCTTACTTGGTTTCAGAAGTATCTGTACTAACAAGTGGCGTTTTAATTCCTCTCATCGAATTTATTTCCAGATCTATTATTAGCCTTGTCATTTTCACTTTATTAATGCTCGTTAGTCTTAAGATTACACTAGTTATGGCCTTCTTTTTAGGAGGAACTTACTTTCTCATTTATTTGTTAAGGCAAAAAGCATTGAAGCGACTTGGTAACGAACGCTTCAGTTCCAACGCTAATCGATTTAGATATTTAGAAGAAATGCTAACTGGAATTAAAACAGTTAAAATTTATGGCGTGCAAGATTTCTTTTTCCAGCGTTTTGAAAAAGAATCTAGGCAGTATAATAACATCCACCCTAAAGTGCAAATGGTTTATGCTACACCTAAATATATTTTAGAAATTCTAGCATTTGGAGGTATATTAGCAGTTACCATGTATTTGTTTGTAAGCAATGGAAATATAACAGACTCATTGCCTAGGTTAAGTTTATATGCACTTGCTGGCTATCGATTATTACCGGCATTACAACGTGCTTTTGCTGCTGCTGCAAAAGTAAAACACAATTTACCAGTATTGCGTAAATTATATGATGATCTAATTCTTGCAAAGGATCAATCTGGTGATATTTCATCACAAAAAGCAAAGCTTGCTTTTCAAGATAAAATTAGCATCGAACATTTAAGTTATACTTACGAAGGAAATGAAGCTTCTACTCTAAAGAATTTAAATCTTAGCATTAAAAAAGGAAGCACCGTTGCATTTGTAGGTTCTACCGGTTCAGGAAAAACGACCTTAATTGATATTATTACTGGATTATTAACTCCATCTTCAGGACATTTAAAAATAGACGATACAGTTGTACAAGCACAAAATGTTACTGAATGGCAAAACAACATTGCTTATGTGCCTCAAGAAGTATTCTTATACGACGACACAATAAAGGCGAACATTGCTCTAAACAACTCTGAATCTGTTATAAATGAAAAGCGCATAACTGAAGTATTAAAGATGACAGGCATGTACACCTTCATTAGCACAGAACTTAGTGATGGAATCAACACAAAAATAGGTGAACGCGGAGTACGACTAAGTGGAGGACAAAGGCAGCGATTGGGCTTAGCCAGAGCATTGTATACCAATCCAAGCCTTTTAGTACTAGATGAAGCGACTAGTGCTTTGGATAATATCACAGAGAAGGGAATTATTGATTCTTTGTTGTTATTGCCCGACGAATTAACCATCATTATTATTGCCCATCGACTTTCTACCGTAAAGTATGCTAATACTATTTTTATGCTAGAGGACGGAAAAATGATTAATCATGGTAATTACGATGAATTAATAAAAGGAAATAGCAAATTCAAGGAGATGGACCAATTATCATGGGGCAATCAACCGAATCCTTAATTCAATACATCTTACTAGTAAAGTCTTATGAAAATTAGAATCACACTACTCTTAGTTCTCACTTTTTCACTGTTCACCGGTCGGTTAATGGCTCACGAACCAAATCATTCTTATTTATTTTTAAAAATCTATGAGAAAAGCATTGAAGGTCGAATTGAAATTACAGCTGCGGAAATCAATAGAGAATTAAATACTTCAATCAACGAAGAGATTGTTGAAGCTGAAGTGAATTCACTTATTCCATCGATTCAAAAATATTTCCTCTCAAATTTATCTTTTTCTAGTGCTGAAAATAAATATCCGGTGCTTTTTACAGAAACAGAAATGCTTCCATTAGATGACGAAGCTGATAATGTTGTGTTTCACTTTACATTAGATGGAGTCAATGAAATCCCTGAATCCTTGGTTATAAAATATGCTGCTTTCTTTGAAAAAAAGTCGGATCACAAGGGCGTATTAATTATTGAACACAACTGGAAATCAGGAACCATTAATAATCACTTACAGGTTACCGATATATTTACTTCAAGCAAAACCGAAACGACTCTTTCTACAGGCGATGACAACCTCTTAAAGGGTTTTATTGCTATGGTTAAGCTTGGAATGTGGCACATTTGGATTGGTTTAGATCACATCTTATTTCTTGTAGCTCTAATTTTACCAAGTGTTATTAGAAGGAATGAAAATAAGTTAGAAAATTCGAGTTCTAAGTGGATTCCTGTTGGAAAATTCAAACCTGCATTTTTATATATTCTTGGAATTGTAACTGCATTTACGGTAGCACACTCCATTACACTTGCAATTGCCGCATTAGGCTTAGTTGATTTATCTTCTCGATATGTTGAATCCATTATTGCTTTATCTATTGCACTTGCTGCACTTCACAACATCAAACCTATCTTTCATTCGAAAGAATGGATTATTGCTTTACTTTTTGGCCTATTCCATGGGTTTGGCTTTGCAAGTGTTTTAGGCGAAAAAGGCTTAGCAGGAGAATTTGTTTCTCTTTCATTGCTTGGTTTTAATGTAGGGGTTGAAATTGGTCAAGTATTAATTGTTGCTGGCATTTTCCCCATTTTGTACTTGATCCGAAAAACGAAATTTTATCCAAAACTGTTAATCTACGGTTCAATTGTACTTATATTGATAAGTATTCATTGGGTAATTGAACGTTTTTTTGAAGTAAACATTCCATTAGGAAGGTTCTTAGATTCTTTTCTATAATAAGCTAAACAACACCAAACTGATCTATTAAATAGAGCTAATATGACTGACAATTCTAGCAAAGACGGCTCAAAGAAATCTGCGCTAGACCTGTGGTTAAGCAAGTCTAAAAAATCAACTCCTGAGAAAGGCATTAAAAAAATGCCTGAGAATGCTAAAACCGTGCTTTCTCATGGTCAGGAACGCTTGTGGTTATTAGATCAAATCTATCCGAATCAAAATTTATACAACTACGCTCATCGTTATTGTATTGATGGTCCAATTCATCTTGATATACTCGTTCAAAGCTTTCAACTTCTCGCAAAGGAAAATGAAGTACTTAGATCGAATTATGAAATTGTTGGTGCTACTTGTGTTCAATTGGTAAAACATGAGAGAATACCCATTGAGCTTTATAATCTATCTAAGCTCAATTCGATAGATCAAAAAAAGGAAATAGAATTACAAAAGGAACATTTTCTTACACTTTCATTTGACCTATCAAAAGATCCATTATTTCAACTCTTTATATTTGATTTAGGTGCAAACAAATACGAACTATTTCTAGTTCTTCACCATATTATTGGAGATGGCTGGTCTCTAGGGATAATAAACGAGATGGTTTCTAAGTTCTATCGCCAGCTTTCATCGCAAGAAAGTAGAACACCACATGATGAACGTTTGCAATACAAAGACGTTGCTTTTTGGCAAAAGAATCAGAAGGTCAAAGAAAAAGACCTTGATTATTGGACCACAAAATTATCGGGAAAGCTTCCCGTATTAGACCTTCCTAAATCTTCTGTTAAAGCTGAAAATCCTTTTGAAGGTAACTCTTTTGTAAAGGCATTAGCACCTGCCTTGTCAAAACAATTAAACGAGCTTTCAAAAGAAAGAAACACGACGCCCTATGTTTTGTTCTTAACTGCTTATAAGGTCTTCCTTAGTAAGTATTGCAAGCAAAACGACATTCTTGTTGCGAGTCCTTTTTCCAATCGAGATACAAAAGAATTAGAAAAAATTATCGGCTTCTTTAATGAAACCGTAGTACTAAGAACTCAAATACAAAGTGATATAACATTTATTGAGTTAGTAGAAAGCGTGAAACAAAGCACGTTTGAAGCCTTGGAGCATAAGAATGTTCCTTTTGATACTTTAGTAAAGGAGCTTAAAATTGAGCGGCAAATTGGAGAGAATCCAATCTTCCAAACCATGTTTTTGTACAACAAGGCTAATAAGCAGCTAGACTTAGGGGAAGGCATTGAGAGTAAGGAGCAAATGTTGGACCTTGGAACATCGAAATTTGATCTTACATTATTTGTAAACGAAACATCTGATCATTTAGAATTGGTATTTGAACATCGAAATTGTTTTGATTCTGAAATCATCCTACAAATGTCTCAGCATTTCGAACAACTGCTTCAAAACATAATTAAAGAGCCCAATCAAAAAATTTCAGAGCTCTCTCTTTTAACTGATAAAGAACAACAGCTCATCTTAACTGAATGGAACAACAACAATGTTCCTATTCCATCAATTAACTCTATTCAAGAGCTTATTTTCAAAAAAGAATATGAGACCAAGATTGCTATTTCTCATGCCGGCCAATCGATTAACTATTTAGAGCTAGATCAATGGTCTTCTCAAATTGCCATTCAATTATTGCAAAAGGGTGTTTCTACCAACGATTTTGTTGGTTTGTATTGTCACCGATCTGTAGATATGATTGTTGGAATGATGGGTATCATATAGGCAGGTGCAGCTTACCTTCCACTCGACCCTGATTATCCGCAAGAACGGATACAGTTTATGATGGCAGATAGCTCTGCCAAAATTGTACTGGTACAAACTGAAATAAAGGACCAACTTAGTACTGGTTTAGTCAGCAAAGTAGAAATAGTTCCATTCTTATCGGAAGACGAAAAGCCCGAATCCTTTGAGACCCAAGATTTATTAGACAAAGCTGCCTACGTCATATACACCTCGGGAAGTACAGGTCAACCAAAAGCAGTTCCTGTGACACACAGCAACTTAATTCACAGTAATGTTGCTCGCTTTCACTTTTATCAAGATACACCCAGTAGCTTTCTTTTATTGTCTTCCTTTTCTTTCGACAGCTCGGTAGCAGGAATCTTTTGGACTTTATGCAGTGGAGGAAAATTAGTATTGCCTCCTCAACGAATTGAACAGGATGTAGAACAACTGTCTACACTAATTCAAAAAGAACGAGTTAGCCACTCTTTAATGCTTCCTTCTCTTTATCAAGTGATCCTCACTTTTGCAGCAAAAGAAAAACTTCAATCTTTAGTTGCAATTATCGTTGCAGGAGAAGCTTGTTCTAAGGGTTTAATAAACGAGCATTTTAAAAAATTATCGCCTGTAAAATTGTACAATGAGTACGGGCCTACTGAAGCAAGTGTTTGGTGTATTGCTCATGAATTTATAAAAGAAGATAACTACAATACTGTGCCAATTGGTAAGGCAATACCTAATGCAAAAACTTATATTTTAGACCAGTTTATGCAGCCTGTTCCTTTAGGAATTAGTGGTGAGTTATACATTGGAGGTATTGGAGTGACCAAAGGCTACCTCAATAGGCCTGACTTAACAGGCGAAAAATTCTTGCCCAACCCTTTTAGCAAAGGAGAGCAGATCTATAAAACAGGCGATGTAGCGCGGTATAGAAAAGATGGGATCATCGATTTTTTAGGAAGGTCTGATAGCCAAGTTAAAATTAGAGGCCATAGAGTTGAACTGGAAGAAATCAGAAGTATTATTCTCCAGCAAAAAGACGTAAACGAAGCAGTTATATACATTCATGAAGAAAACGGGAATAAAAATATTATAGCCTACCTGGAAAGCAAAGTTGAAACAGTGGAGCAATTTGTCCAAAAAGAATTAAAGACAAAGCTTCCTTCTTATATGGTTCCTTCTTCTTTTGTTGTAATGGAATCTTTACCGAAGCTTCCCAATGGTAAAGTTGATGTAAATCATTTACCTTCACCTAGTCTCTCAACTTCAATAAATTATGTTGCTCCTGCTAACGAAATTCAAGAGCAATTAGTTACTATTTGGCAAGAGGTTTTAAATCTTAAACAGATTGGTATACATGATAACTTTTTCGACATTGGTGGTGATTCTATAAGAAGTATTCAAATTATTGCAAAAGCAAGAAAAATAGGTCTGCAATTAAAGCCCGCCTCTGTACTTGAGCACCAAACTATTGCTCAACTTTCAGAAATTCTTATGAGCGCAAATAGCGAAGATACTTGGTCTTCCATTGTCGCCTTGAAAACAAGTGGAGATAAGGTTCCGCTATTTTGTATTCATTCAGGAGGAGCACATGTTTTATTTTACCAAGGTTTGGCTAAAAATATGACAATAGACCGGCCTGTCTATGCCATTCAACCCTCAGGCATAGATGGTGATGAAGATTATCATAATTCAGTCGTAGAAATGGCAACAGATTACATTTCTGAGATGAAAAAAATTCAACAAACAGGGCCATATCACCTGATTGGAACTTGTTTTGGGAATGCCGTTGGTTTAGAAATGATGCATCAATTATAAGCCAT
>JAESST010000029.1 GCA_016763995.1 Flavobacteriales bacterium
GGGTGGCTAGAAGGTCCGAGAACCAGTCTCATGTTTGAGGCAGGTGGATTGGGTTGAAGTCGCTTCCCAAATGGTGCCCAAGAATCTCATAACCAAGTCTTGGGTGCTCTTTCATAATGACAAATTCTTCGTCAGTTAAAGGAGCAGCTTTTTTTAAAATCTTATCTTCAATCCCAATCTTTCCAATATCATGTAAAACCGCCGCCAATTTTAAATCGCTAAAATCATTACTCGACAATTCTAATTGTTTTCCGATCATCAAAGAAAAATGGGCAACTCTTTTGGTATGTCCACCAGTGTAGAGATCTTTTTTTCCGATGGCATCGGCCATGGATTCAACAACTTGGGTAAATTGACGGTGGAGCTTTTCATAGAGTTTAACGTTTTCAATCGCAGTAGTAAGCTGAGAAGCAATCACTTCAATAAAATGAATATCTTCAGAATCAAAACCTTGATTGATACGATGTGAATTCATCGCCTGAATCACCCCAATCACCTCACCATTAAAAACAAGTGGCGAGAGCAACATATTAAAGGGATTTTTTTTCATCAAAGATTGATGAAGTCTTTTAGATCTAATGTCCAGGGCCACATCAGGAATGTGAAGAGTCGCTCCAAAATGAGCACATGAGCCCACAAAGCTCAATTCATCTATTTCGTATTCTATTTTTTTATGATGTTCTTTTCCCTTCTTATCTTCTGTCGATTCATAAAAAAGCTTATGCTCTTTTTCATCTATCAGATAAATAATCGCATACTCGCAATCGAGTAGTTTTTTTATTTTGGAAATAGATTTTTTCTTGATCCTCGAATAATTCATAGAACAACTAAGTACTCCACTAAGAGAAATCAGCTCTTCATAGCGTTCTACTTTTCTTTGTAAAAGTTTTTTCGTCGACATCTTAAGCTCTCCAAAAAAGAAAAGATCTTAAAATCAACAAAACTGAATATCTTTTTCAGCAATTGGCATTAAATGAATTCAATTTTGAGCATTTATCTATAAAAGCCTCTGTTCAAGTTCTACAGAATGAGAAAAAAAGGCCTTTTAAAGCAAACATTCGCATCCGCAAAGACAGTGCTATTTGGATTTCTATAACCCCTGCATTAGGAATTGAAGTTGCTCGTATTTTAATTACCAAGGATACTGTGAAAGTGATTAATCGCTTCGACAGAAACTACTTTATTGGTGATTATGCATACATCAATAAAAGATTCGATATTGAACTTGAATTTAATTTAATTCAATCTATGTTGGTTGGGAATTCCATTTCTTTTGAGAAGGATGAAAAAGTAAAGCTATCCGTTGATAAGGAGAAGTATTACTTGGGGAATTTGAAAAAAAGAAAGGCGAGGAAAGCAGACAATAAACCACAAAAAATTGAGCGTCAAAAAGAAGAAGTTATTAGTTTATGGGTAGATCAATATAACTTTAAGATCAGGAATTTCATATTTTCAGATCTATTGGCTAATCGTTTCTTAACAGGAGAATACAAAGACTTTAAATCTGTTGGAGATCAATTAATCGCCAATGACTTAAAATTTGATTTTCAATCTGAAAAACCTGCGAAAGTAGCCTTACAATATTCTAAGGTATCTTTGGAAGGTCCATTAAAATTCTCATTCAATATTTCTTCAAAATATGAGCAAGTTTATTATTAAGCGAATCGTTCTTCTCCTTTTGCTGGCTTGTGGAATGTTTAATTCAGGGCAGGCACAGTCTAAGAAGTCTCTTCAAAGGAAAAAGCAAAAGCTACAGAAAGAGATAAAGTATACCAATCAACTGCTGAAAGAAAATGCAAAAACAAAGAGCACATCTTTGAATCAGTTGAGACAACTAAATCGCAAAATTACTAGTCGACAAAGTTTAATTGAAACCATTAAACAAGAAATTACTTTTCTAGACGACAGCATTGCTTTGCAAGTGTCTAATGTAGATAGCTTAGAAGCAAATTTAACGCTCCTAAAACAAGAGTATGCTGAAATGATTCGACATGCTTATCGTAACAGAAGTTCTTATAATAAGCTGATGTTCTTATTTTCTGCTGACAATTTCAATCAAGCTTTTAAGCGACTGAAATATTTTCAACAATATGCTCAATACAGACAGGGCCAAGCAAAAAAAATTGAAGCGGAACGTGAAGTAATTGATGCACAAATAAGAATACTGGAAGCCATTCGAAAAAGCAAGGAAGGACTGTTAAAAGCTGAATTAAATGAAAGAAAAGAACTGGCTTCGGAAAAATCTCAGAAAGAGAAAGTCGTTAGCTCTTTAAAGGGAAAGGAAAAGCAATTAAAGGCTGATTTAGAAAAGAAAAGAAAGGCAAGCAGAGAAATTGCAAATGCAATTGAAAAAATTATTGTTGACGAAATCAGAAAGGCCCGTGAGGCAGCTGCTAAAAAGGGAAAATCTAAGAAAGGCTTTCCTATGACGCCTGAAGCTAGGGAATTGAGTAATTCTTTTACCGCAAATAAGGGAAAATTACCTTGGCCTGTAGCTGAAGGAGTTATTATTTCTCAGTTTGGAGAGAACCCGCATCCTACTCTAGCAAATGTTACGGTACAGAATAATGGAATTGACATTTCAACAAAGAAAGAAAGTGTGGGACGTGCTAGTTTTAATGGAACGGTAAGCAAAATCATTATCATTCCGGGCACAGGAAAAGCAGTATTGATTAATCACGGAAGCTACTTTACAGTCTACACTTATTTTAAAGAAGTTTTCGTGACCTCAGGAGACAAAGTAAACACAAAACAGGACTTAGGAATTTTAATTAATGAGAGTGGAGAGTCTAGTGCGATCATGCACTTTGAGATCTATAAAATGGGAGACTCTCCAAAACCAATTCGATTAAACCCTGAGAAGTGGATCTATAAAAATTAGTTGAACGGCTTAGAATAACTTCGTATCAAAGATTATTCAATGTCCAACTTTTAGCACATCCTATTTTTCTACTTCTAGCTGTTGAATTCGTTCAAGTAAGTCGCTTATTTTAGGCTTGTCCTCTTCAATAATTAGATGTGCTTGTTCGTAAAAAACAGCTCTTTCATTCATTTTTTCTTGAATCAAAGACTTGAGTTCTACATCATTTAAATCCGCCACCAAAGGACGCTCTTCCTTGTTTTGCCTTAACCTTCCTAATAGTTGAGCGTTTGACTTCTTGAGATAGATACTTAAGCCAAAGCCATTTACTAAATCTATATTATTAGAATGACAAACTGCTCCTCCTCCTAATGCTATTACATGATCCTTATTTTGAAGTACTTCTTGCAATATTTCAGTTTCTAATGCTCTGAAGTACGCTTCTCCCTTATTTTTAAAAATTTCTGTTATGCTAATGCCTTCTCTTTTCTCAATTTCTGTGTCTAAGTCTGTAAACCTCAGGTTTAACTTTCTTGCTAATTTCTTTCCTAGAGAACTTTTTCCCGAGGCCATAAAACCAATTAGAATGATTGGAAGCTTCATTTTAAAGGAGAGTCTGTTTCACGTTTCATTTTTTTGAACACCATCTTCTGTAATATTTCCGGAGCCCATTTTGATAAGAAAACCGCCAATTTACCTTCGGTCGTTAATACCAATTTTTGAGATCTATTCTGAATGCTCTTATAAATATGTTCAGCTACCTCTTCAGCACTCATCATTTTACTTTCTATTCGAGGCGATTCCCCTTGACTGCTTCCATCTGCCATTAAAGCCGAGTTTCTAATATTAGATGCAGTAAAACCAGGACAGGCTATCAGTACATGTAAATCATTCTCCAAATTCTCACTTCTTAAGGCTTCTAAAAAGCCATGTATGGCAAATTTAGAGGCAGAATATCCTGTTCTAGCTGGTAATCCGACGTAGCCTGCAATGGAAGAAACTCCAACGACACTGCCTTTAGATTTTAATAAATAAGCTAAGGCAAATTTGGTACAGTAAACAGTTCCCCAAAAATTGATATCCATTACATTCTTAATCACTTTTAGTTCACTTTCATTAAACAACGCTCGCATGGAAATACCTGCATTATTCACCAAAACATCAATGGAATGAAAGCGTTCAATTGTTTGAGCTATTAAGTTTTCGCAATCCTTTTCTATCGACACATCACAGCGCACGCTTAATACCTCTCCTCCTATCGCTTCTATCTCATGCTGCGTTTCATCCAACTTATCAGCAGAACGTGCTGCAATCACCAATTTAGCACCTCTCTGAGCAAACTGTATCGCCGTTGCTTTTCCGATCCCCGAAGAAGCTCCTGTAATTATAACAACCTTGTCTTTCATTCTTAATTTACTAAACTAAGCTTTCTTAGTTTTGCTTAGCGTTTTCAAATTTAACAGAAGCATGACAATCGTAGAGGTTAATGATCCAAAAACTAAAAAAGAATTTCATAAAATTCCATTTCTAATTTATAAAGAAGACAAAAACTGGGTTCCTCACTTAAAACAGGATATTGAAAGGGTTTTCGATCCCAAAAAAAATAAATTTTTCAGACATGGAGAGGCTATCCGTTGGCTATTGCAAAAAGAAGGTAGAACGATAGGACGAATAGCAGCATTCATCAACTCAAAAGCCAATAAAAAGTCGAAGACTAAAATTGGAGGAATGGGATTTTTTGAATGTATTCAAAATGAAAGCGCTGCATTTAAATTATTAGATACCGCCAAAGCTTGGATAGAGAGCAAAGGAATGGACACAATAGAAGGGCCTATTAACTTTGGAGAGAAAGATAAATATTGGGGATTAATCATTGAGAACTTTGATTATCCACCTTATTACAATCAGAATTATAACCCAGCTTATTACGTCCCATTCTTTGAAAATTATGGGTTCAAAAAATTTTATGAGCAATTTATTTATTATAGAAGCACCACTGCTGAACTCATTCCTCTTTTTAAGGAAAAAGCAGATCGAATACGTAGAGACCCTAAATTCACTTTTGGAACGCTTAAAAAGAATATGCTCCCGAAATATGCTGAAGACTTTAGAACCATCTACAATCGAGCTTGGGTAAAACATGAGGGCTTTGCAGGAATGGAACAGCGCCAAGCCATGACAATTATGAACACCATCAAACCTATATTGGATGAAGATTTGATTCACTTCGCCTATTATGATGGTCGACCAGTCGGCTTTTTTATTGGACTACCTGAAATCAATCAAATTTTTAAACACGTAAATGGAAATCTAAATTGGTTCGGCAAATTGCAGTTTTTATATCATAAAATGCGAGGAACTTGTAGCACCTTCTTTGCGCTTGCATTTGGGATAGATCCTGATTTTCAAGGCAAGGGGCTTGAAGGGGCGATCTTTGATGAGTGTAAAAAAATCATCAATAAAAATGGCAGCTATGAAGATGTCGTGATTACCTGGATAGGAGATTTTAATCCGAAAATGTTACATGTTATTGAGAACCTTGGAGCCCAAAAATTAAGAACCTTAGCTACTTATCGCTATTTAATGGATAGAGAGGCAGAATTCACTCGATCCAAGACTATACAGTAAGTTGATTATCAGGACTTAATTTTATTTTCATTTTTTCTGAAAAAAAATCAAATTTTACTTTGTCAATTTAAACAAGTCTGGTATCTTTGCCGTCCGAAAAAAACGGAAGACTCGTTAGCTCAGTTGGTAGAGCACGTCCCTTTTAAGGATGGGGTCCTGGGTTCGAACCCCAGACGAGTCACAGAATGGGGCTGATCTTCGACAAGAGGATCAGCCTTTTTCATTACCCCTCTATAACCCTTGTTATTTCTACAAAGTTGATGCACCGCAGGGTTTACTATCGGGGTTCGATACTTAATCCCGTCAAATTCCAATTTTTCAGAGAATATCGAACCCAATATTTCTTTTTGAATTTCAATACTAGAGTTCTTATAGAATGTTGGAAGGTCATTAAGAAAATCTATTGCAAAATTCAGCTTCTCGTCAAAATCAGAATCTAACTCCTGAAGAATGGAAAGCTGATAATTGATTTCTTCTATTTTCTTAGAATATCTTTTTGAAGCATTGTTATAATCTTCTGCATCTATTTGGTCTGAGTAATATCTATCTTCAACATTAGCCTTCATTGTCTCTAGCTTATCTTTTTCAATAGCTAGCTTTTTCATTTCTTTTACTTTGTCTCCGTTATACTGGTCACCAACATCTTTAAATACCATCTTTAAGACATCCTTACTTGAATCTGGGACAGAATATCCCTTCATTAGCTTTAAGAGTTCACCATGCGCTAAATCTGATCTAAACCTAGTCTTACAACCCTTTGTGCAATGATAGTATCCATATTTCTTACCAAGTTTCCCCTTGCTTTTACTTGCGGTTAGATTCTTATAATCATGGTTACAAGTTAAATATCCCCTAAGTGGAAAATCTGGGTTTTGAAGCTTTATTATTACTCCCTTTCTGGTATTGCCTGAAATAATATCTTGAACATGGTAGAAGTCTGCAGGAGTTATCATTTCCTCATGAACGCTCTCAAATAATCCTCCCTCCTCTTCCCCATAAGGGTCTAATTTTACTAGCCCTGCATAAACAGAGTTTTGTAGCATTCTAGCAAATTGATTTTTAGAAATTCTCATTGTATTGCCATAATGCAGAAGTAATGACTTTCTAGCTTCCTCCATATTATAGTTCCCTGACTTCAGCAGCTGATAAGCTCTCTTGACTATCTCAGCGTTTTCGTTTGGAATTAATGAACCTTTGCCATTTATCTTAAAATTGTTATATCCAAATGGAGCATTATTAGGCCAATAGCCGTTTCTTTTGGCTGTCCTAATGTTCTTTCTAACATCTTGTGAAAGCCTATTTCTAAAGGCATGCCCTGTTGATATATGAATTGATAATATTATAGGATAATTGGGGTCTTTATAATTGATCATTTGCTCTACTGCATTAATCTGAATCCCCATCTTTAGAAAGACATTTATTACCCCTATAGATTCAATATTTCTGCTAAAACGTGTCCATTCTGCTACCCATACATGTTTCACGGTTTTTTTATGAGCTTTACAAAAAGTCTCTAGTTCTTTCCAACCTTTACGATTAAAAGAAAAGCCTGAACAGTCGTCCTTAAAATGGGCTACTATTTTACTGTTACTTTGTTCTGCATGATTTTCTGTGATTGTCTTTTGTGTACCAAGAGAATGTTTTTGTTTGCTTTCGTCTGTTGAGATTCTAGCATATGTCACGACCTCATTCATTGTTATTAGATTTTGATTTTCTTAATTTATTTTTTTGTTTCTCTGTTCTGTAAAATATATCTGCCATCATTGAAAAATAGTTCAATATCTCCAAAGCCTCCTGTTCTGTGTAGATGCACCCCTTCTTCTCAAACATTTGTTGAGCAGTTTTTATATATGTCTTGCTAAACCTCATTAGGAAATTCCTTTCTTCTTATTTATTCCCTGAATTAATGTGACTTAATACAGACATGTTCTACACAAACAACAGAGTTTGCGTTAAAAACAAAAAAGAAGTGGAATTCTAATGAGCTATTATTTTAAAATGATAGCTTAAAGTTAAACATAACCATGGCTCTACGCAAGCTAGTGATCTATTTTCTAGTGTAATAAGCTATTTATTTGACAAACAAATCTTCATCATAACTGCCTGTTCTTCCTTATCCTATTTCTATGTCAACAAACAGGAGACTGGAAATGAATGGACTGCATTCAGTTAGAAAACTAAAAGAGATAAAGAGTCGAAGAATTGGGAAATCTTCTTTGGAACATTGGATTATTGAGGGGGATAATTTCGATGGGCTAAAGGCTCTTCAAACAAAATTGCACCAAAAGGTAGACATTATCTACATTGATCCTCCCTACAACACTAAAAATAATAGTTTTGGGTATACTGATCGCTTGAATAGTTCTTCTTGGGGTTCATTTATGGCAAAAAGACTATCACTCGCTAAACAGTATTTATCGGATAAAGGGGCAATCTTTATTTCCATTGATGACAATGAGTTTTCAACGCTTAAATTAATCTGTGATGACATTTTTGGTAAGGAAAACTTCGTTGCCAACTTCATTAGAAAATGTAAAAGCGGCTCAGGTCATTCTAGCAAACAGGTAGCTATTGAATTTGATTACATGCTCTGCTATGCAAAAGAGAAAAAGAGCCTTGTTTTTAATGGACAAACACTAGACCCCGCAAATGACAATCGTTACAAATTTGAAGATAAACACGTTGAGCATAGAGGCAAGTATTACCTGCGAGATTTAGCTTACAAGGGTAATTATAGTAAGTCGCTTGACTACCCAATAGGCACTCCTGATCGCATAGTTATTTATCCCGGTAGAATATTTGGAAAACCCATCATGTGGAGGTGGAATCAATCTAAGTTGAATTGGGGCATTGAAAACGATTACGTTGTTTTTAAGAAACGAAAGGAGAATTGGAAGGTCTACATTAAACAGTATCAATTTGTAGATAATAAGAATCAAAAAGTAATTCGAACAATTCCATATCGAGCGATTATTGACTTTCCTAATGCAAGTGGTAGTAGAGCTTTAAAAGAGGTTCTGCCAAATGCAAATTTTACTTATCCGAAACCAATTGAGTTAGTTCAATTCTTGTTTCAGCTGCTTAATAAAAAGGATGCTGTTATTCTAGATTTCTTTGCTGGTAGCGGAACAACACTGCATGCTACTTTAAATCAAAATGAGCTAGATGGTGGCAAAAGAAGGTGCATTCTAATTACTAATAATGAGAATGGCATTTGTAAGGAAATAACTTACGAAAGGGGTAAAAGATTAATTGAAGGATACACAAATCATAAAGGACAATTTATTCAGGGGATGAATGAGAATAGTTTAAAGTATTTTAAGGTTGAATAATTATCAAATTATTTAACGAACTACTCTAAAACTGCCAATAAATGTTGTATTCCCATTAAAATTATTTTGCTTGTCCTTTACAGTGATATTGAAATCAATATTTGAACTTGTTCCAGTGAGTCGTGTAAATGTTACTTTCTGAGTTGTATCTGATGGAACAAATCTATAATCTAATGGAAAGTCTCCACCATTTGGAGAGTATTCTAGTAAGTGAGGAGTATAATCTCCAATTCCCGATATATTTTTTACCCATAAAGTAAAATATACACTACTAAAATTGGCTCTTAAAAAAAATAGGTTAAGGTGAGCATCCCAATATGCATCTCTGATTGCTAGGCTTGTAGTTTGAAATGAAGTATCCCCTGAAACATTAAGATTCAAATTCACGATGGACGAGTAATCATATCTTAAAGATTCAATCGTAATTAAATGGGTTGTTGAGTTACTGTCACTATCAATAATGATTAATGAATCATTTCCAATAACCCCTTGAGTTTCATCAAATGGGAAAATAGTAACGAAATTATTACTTATCGAAGCAGTAGAAGAAGATGTAGGCATTTTTAATATCGAATATGGTTTATTCCCGCCTGTAATTTCGATTCTAATAGAGTCAGGGCTCTCTCTCAAAAACCATTGTGAATTTATTGAAGACAAATTCAGTAATTCATTCTGAGTAGTTAATGGCGTTTCCATCGAAGAGTCATCATTGCCACAAGAGATAGCAAATACTGAACACATCATTACTAACACCTTACAGAGACTAGAGTTTTTATAATTTTGTATCATAACTTGGAAAGTTCTTCGTAAAAGACTTATTTTTACAAAGTTATGAAAAATTACTATCTACTCCTCTCTTTTTTGTTATTTGGCGTTTGTTTTAATGGGTTTAATCAAAAAATAATCATTCTTAATACCGCTGAGATATCATCCCAAGATCATGATGCTTCAGAAAAAGTAGAATTAATAAGTGGATATAGCACCACATCTCCATTTAGTATGCATGCTTGGATAGATGCTACTTCTCCAAAAAGCATATCAGCTGTTCCTTACGGGAATTTGTTTGATAATACCACTTTTGAGAATAGAGCTATTAATACAAATCTTCCTGTAGGTAAAATTAAAGGGAATACAGATGTTTCTGCTTCAGGATCCACCACTTATAATATTCCTATTTCTCTGCCTTCAGGCACTAATGGAATAACACCTCAATTATCAATAAATTATAATAGTCAGTCTACGAAAGGGCTTTTGGGAACAGGGTGGAATTTAGGAGGGTTATCAAAAAT
The DNA here is from genome assembly GCA_016763995.1 of Flavobacteriales bacterium. GTDB lineage: Bacteria > Bacteroidota > Bacteroidia > Flavobacteriales_E > Vicingaceae > NORP294. The sequence goes on from JAESST010000029.1 coordinate 10,110, forward strand.
TTATAGAGTATCAAAAAATCTCTATAATGATGGGACTTCAGGTACAATTTCGATGGATCCTTCTGATGCGCTTGAATTAGATGGAAATCGTTTAATTCTATTGAGTGGCTCTCCTGACTTACCGAATGCAGTTTATACAACTGAAAGGGAGAGTTTTAATAAAATCACATCCCGTGGAACTCAAGGTGTAGGTCCAGATTGGTTTGAAGTCAATACTAAAGATGGAATGACTCTTGAATACGGACGAACTCCCGATGCTGTTTACAATCCTAAGGGGCAATTGACAAGTGCTACATGGTTACTTAACAAGGCTTCTGATCAATATGGAAACTTTTATACATATCACTATCGTTCTATTAACGATGAGACGCATTTACACAAAATTGTTTATCAATCTACCACAGTAGTATTCAATTATAGTAAACGCTCCGATGAGAGTACTTATTATTTTGCTAATTCCCCTTTTAAAGAAGGGTATGTAATAAATTCGATTGAGATATTAAACGAAAATAGATTAGTTAAAAAATATGAATTTTCTTATGCTAAAGAGTTATATACTTTTTTGACTGAGATTAAGGAAGTAGGAAGTGATTATAAAGAATTGAATAGCACTATATTTAACTATGGAACAAAACACAATGGATTTACAGAAGTAAATATTCTTCGAAGTATCTTAACCCCTTCAAATGGCTTAAGTAGCGGCAAGGTGGTTTGGCCAGGAGATTATGATGGGGATGGAAAAACTGATCTAATAAGTTTAAACTATGATATAATTGGTTCTTCAGGCGGTTCTGGTTCAGTTCTTATTGGTGCAGAGTTAGACGAAAGCATGCATACTGCGCAGAGTGATTTTGGTTCAAGAGTTGCTCCTTCTTCAGGAACAGCGGTAGTATGGCAAGATTGGTCCTTATTTATCAATCAAGGAAATAGTAATTTTACTGAAGTATCTTCAGGAAACAGCTTTCCAACTGGTTTTGAAGCTTTTGATTATTTAAACCTAAAAAATACCTCCACTTATGGAAATTCATTTATTCAAAATTTAGATTTCAATGGAGATGGTATGGAAGATATCATATTTACAGTATTTGAAACTGATGGAACAAATGATGATTATAAATTTTACCCTTACCTATCTAATGGGAATGGATTTACGGCCCAAACTTCATTTACTGAAACGGTTGTAAAACCAACTGGTCTAGCTGAGCATATTGTCTTCTCATTAAGATATTTAGATGTTGATGGGGATGGGAAAAGGGATATTTTAACTCATAAATTTCCATTTAAGTATAATGGTATCAATAGTAATATAACCGCCTTATCAGGAAGACCTCCAAGCATTACTATTCGTTTTGATGGAGATGATTCTAATCCTCGAAATATTATTGATAGAGCTGTTAGTTTTAATTATAAATTACATCATAATTCTTCTAAAAGAAATGCTTTCGCATTAGATTTGAATGGTAATGGCAAATCAGAATTAGTAGATATTTATGATCACGTAAATGATAATTTTGTTGCCTTAGAATTAGATCATAACAATCAATTCACCTTTACGAGTCAAACAGAGAAGTATGAAGGAGCAGAAGATATTAAAGAACGGTACTTCGGGGACTTTAATGCAGATGGTAAAAGTGATTATATTGAACAGCAAATTGTTTCGGGAAGTTATGCCAACCCAGTTTGGCATTTAGAACAGTCGACAGGAATTTCTAATACTTTTGCTCAAAAGGACTTAGGTACAATTCTTCAGCACCCAGGTAATTTTAATCAGAAAGCCACCCATTTTGCCTTAGATATGAATGGAGATGGCAAAACGGATATTGTTGAGGTAGAAGGAAATGGATATTCAACACCAATGATACATGTTCTATTAAATAATGGTTCTGAATTTATAAAGAGTACCTTCCAGCTACCGCATACTTTTGACCCTAGGTCTCCAAACGAAGAGTTAGATTTTGGGGATTTTAATGGTGATGGCAATATAGATATCCTTGTTGATCGGGGCTTAAGCCAAGGAATATACATTTATTACTTTGAGAAAGAAGATAAACAAAGGTTATTACATGGGATATCTGATGGGCATAATAACATCACAAAATTTGAATATGATTTTTTAACCAATGACTTGTTTTATACAAAGGGAACTTCGTCAACTTATCCTGTAGTTGATATACAAGCTCCTATGGCTGTAACTTCATCTCTAATTAGACAAGATGGAATTGGAGGACTAAATACTACAACTTTTAAGTATGAAGGCGCACGCGTTCATTATGAAGGTAAGGGCTTTTTAGGGTTTGAGAAAGTGACCTCAGAGAATGATATTTCTGATATTAAAAAAA
>JAESST010000380.1 GCA_016763995.1 Flavobacteriales bacterium
AATCCTTTATTCTTAATAAAATGACTGACATAGGTATGCCCAAATGGAAGAGAATTTATCTATTGAATTAACTATAATTTGAACAGAACTAGCTAGAAATTCGCCGTTGAACTGCTTCCATGCAACAAGACCAACTATTTATCTAAGATTTTACGAAAGTTATTAAAAACTCGTTCAATCAGTCGTAGATCTTCCGTAACAACTTCGGCTATTCCCGTCATGTCCGGTTTGTATTGGATTTCTTTATTGTACGTTGTGTTCAATCCGTCTTCTAAAATTACTTTAACAAAATATCCTTGTTCAGAAGGCATTTTCGAGATTTCCGAAATAATGCCCACCAGTTGTCCAAATTCTTGATATGGATAATTGTTGAGTTTCATTCTGACTTTTTGATTTAATTGGACTTTCCCAAATGCTTGGTTCGTAATTCTAACAATTCCAACAATAGATTCTCCTTCAGGTATAATTGCGAATAGGCTTTGCTGTGCTTGCACATATTGCTGTTCTGATAAGTTATTTAGATAAGTTAACTTTCCATTTATCGGCGCTGTTAGGACAAATTTTTGTTTCCAGTTTGTGATCGTACTCTCTATAGATTTTTTTGAAGCTTCAATAGTGGAATTTAATTGTCTCCAATCGTCCTCTATACGTTTTTCAAGATCAATTTTTTGCTTGGTATAGTTAGTGGAGGTGATTTTGTGTTGTACGTATGTTTTTTCTGCATTTATGTATTGTTGCTTTTTCGAAACAAAAGCACTTTGATTGGAATAAAATGTATGTTTTGCAATTACGCCTTGAGCATATAAAATACTATCAGCCTCAAACTTCTCTCTGGCATTCGTTATTTCTACATTCAATAAACCAAGTTCTTTCTTAGTAATTGTAGCCAGATTCGCACTATATTTTATTTGATCAGAAAGGTTATTAATGCTATTCTTAAAGTAAAGGTTATTCTCTAGATTCTGGTATTCGATTAAATTATTGATAAGTGTATTTATATCGTCTTGAAGAATTCCGACATCGGAAAGAGCATTGAGTTGTTCGATGATCTCTTGATTGTTTTTACTTTTTAATATGACCGTTAAGTCGTCTATGCTTTCTTTACTTATTGGACTTCTAATTTCGGCTATAACGACTCCTTTGGTTATACTGGAATCATTTGGAATGATTAGTTTTTCAATGTATCCATTTGTTTGACTTACTAATCGAGTTGGAGGTTGTTCTGTCGTTAGTACAACTTGGCCTTCAACTACGTCTGGATATTTGATGATCCACGATAGAGATAATACAAGTATAATAAGTACGAAGATTAACGTGATTCCCCACCTAATCATCCAATTAGGCACGTGAGATAGTATCTCTTGTACCTCATCACTTCTGATTTGTATCTCTTTTTCCAACTCTTTTATTTTCCTAATTCTAACTGATTCTTTACTAGATTAAAATAGTTCCCCTTCATGGCAACTAGGTCATCATGTGTTCCTTTTTCTATTATTTTCCCATCATCGAGTACTACAATTTGATCAGCATTTTTAACAGTACTTAATCGATGCGCCACAATTATCACTGTTCGATCTTGGAAAAATTTATTGAGTTTCTCCATGATTTGCCTTTCATTTTTTGCATCTAATGCAGAAGTGGCTTCATCAAAGAAAATAAACTTTGGGTCTTTATAGACAGCTCTCGCTATCAGTAGACGTTGTTTTTGTCCGGTACTCATTCCAATACCTTCAGTTCCAATTTTAGTGTTGTATTCTAAAGGGAGGTTATGTATGTACTCTTTAATATTAGCAATTTCAACTGCTTGTCTTAATTTATCTGTATTTATAATATCATCTCCAAGTGCAATATTATTTGCAATCGTATCGTTGAAAATATAACCCTCCTGCATTACCACTCCACATTGTGATCTCCATGACTGTTGGGTAATTGTATTTAGGTTATCATCCCCTACCTTTATATCCCCATCAATAGGTTCGTAGAACTTAAGGAGCATTTTCATTAAGGTAGTTTTACCACTTCCACTAGAACCTACTATTGCAGTAATCTTATTGGCAGGAATTTCTAGGTCCAGATCTTTAAGAACAATATCCGAACTTCCAACGTACCTAAAACTTACGCCTTTTAACACAAAAGGAGAATTTAATGAAACCTCTTGAATTTTTTGAGATCCACCTGATTGAGCTGAAAGGTCTTCTTCGTCTTCTTTATTATGTATCTCCGATAAGCGTTCTAACGCTATTTTGGCATCTTGAGCAGCATACACAAATCCTATTAATTGATTAATAGGCGTATTAAGTTGGCCGATAATGTAAGAAATTGCCATCATCATTCCCAAGGTGATTTCTCCTTCAATAACCAATTTGGCGGAAAAGAAGCTAATGACAATGTTTTTTAACTCGTTAATGAAGTTAGACCCCACACTTTGAGCTTGTTCAAGAGATAAGCTCTTCATGGAAATTTTAAAAAGTCTAGCTTGGACAAACTCCCAAGACCATCTTTTTTGTTTTTCCGCATTATGTAGCTTGATCTCTTGCATTCCATTAATGAGTTCAATCACTTTGCTTTGCTCCGAACTCATTTCCGTAAACCTTTTATAATCGAGGTCTTTTCTTTTTTTAAGAAATAAGGTAACCCAAACAAAATATAAAAGACTTCCTCCTAGAAAAATGAAAAAGATTCTCCAATCATACCACGCCAGAACTCCACCGAATATAATAAGGTTAAAAAAAGAAAACAATACACTTAGTGAACTGGATGTTAATAGACTCTCAATGCGACTATGATCATTAATCCTTTGCATGATATCCCCTGTCATTTTAGAATCAAAGAATGCAATTGGGAGATTCATTAATTTGATAAAGAAGTCTGAAACAAGAGAAATGTTTATTCTCGCACTTAAGTGTAAAAGAATCCACCCTCTAATAATGTCAATAGAAGTTCTACCTAAGAATAATAAAAGTTGTGAGGCAAGAATTAGGTAGATGAAATTAATATCTTGATTTTGAATCCCGATATCGACGATACTTTGTGTTAAAAACGGAAAGACAAGTTGTAATAAACTTCCTGCTAAAAGTCCTAGCACTAATTGAACAAGAAATTTCTTGTACCTGAACAAATATTGATAAAGGAAGGAAAACCCTCTCTTTGTTTCAAAATCGTCTACTTCGCTTTGTTTAAGTCGAGGAGTTGGCTCAAATAGTAGAGTAATTCCTTCTTCTATGTCTTCTGTCGCATTTGCTCCTATCCAGCTTTTTAGAAATTCTTTTTTAGAATACTTCAATAAACCATGGGCTGGATCTGCCACAAAAACTGTATCCTTTTTTATTTCATAAACAACTACAAAATGATGTTTTTGCCAATGCACGATACAAGGAAGCGGAATTTCTTCAACTAATTTGAGCAATGAAATTTTAACACCTAATGTGCGGAAGCCTATTTTTTCAGCAGCGCCAGCCATAGATTTTAAAGAAGCACCTTCTCTCGTCGTCTCTGAAAGAGCACGCAATTTTTGCAAAGAAATGTTTCTGCCATAATGTTTGGCTATCATTCTAAGACAAGTTGGACCGCAGTCCATAATATCGGGTTGATCGTAATGTGTAAAATTCATTTAGAACTTACTAAATGTTTTTTCTGAGCGATTTCAGAACGATAAAATTTATCCATCATAAAATAGCTAAAAAATTCTAATTTTCGATTATCATCTTTAAATATACGATTACAAATCATGTGTAGATGACTGGCCACCAATCCTTCAAAAGTAGAATCAATTAATTGAGAATTGAAATTTTCTATAATTAATTTACAACAGTTCTTCATTTTTTCGTTTAATGACTGATTGATCAATTTTTCAGGTATTTCTTCAATACCTTTTTGAATTGAAGGTCTTAATTTTCGATAAAGCTGATCCATTTCAATTTTCTCCTTTTTATTATATGCGAATTCTTTTTTGAAATTCTCAAAGAGATGATTAACAAGCTTTTGCTTATCGATTAAACCAAAGTTAAAGAAAGTCAATATGTAATCTATAAAACTAATGGCATAAATTAATCTGTTGTCAGTTATAGACGCATCTTCTTGCATTAGCTTAGCTAAGCAAACTTGACTTTGAAAACAAAACAGGGCTTCATTATCTTCAATAATATTTGCTCCATATCGTTTAAGTTCTCGCTCGTATGTTTCAATGCTAACCTTATGAATACCTAATTCATTTTTAATTGCATCAATAAATAAATAAAAACTATTGACAAGATCATGAAAGTCAGAGGGCTTAATATTAAGCCTTAGGCGGAGATGGTAGTCGGGATCTTTATAACGGATAAAAAAGAATTTTTGAATTTGCCCTTTATTCATATTTTGGCCAATCCAGCTATTGAAAAGAGTAACAAGGAAATGATCAGAGTAGGTGGAATTTAAATATATCTTAATGTATAACCACTCAGAACCCGGAGCTAAATTTTGTTCTATATCCTTCTTATTTTCATGGATCGTAATAGAAGGAATTTTAGGTGTATCTAGGTTTTTGACCCCGGCGACAAATTCTATGTTCTGATTGTCTTCATAATCAAATTCCTCTTCTATATTAACGAAGACTTTCTTCCGAAGTGCTGCCTTGAGAGAGATGAGGTCATTCTGATTGTGTGCATCAAATGGGATGTATTTGTCTCCTTCTGTTATTTTAAATTTTAGAGGGAAATGATGTTGGTGAAAAAGCCTCATTAATGCATCTATATCTTTACAGTTCCCGATAGAGTCAATGATTGATTTACCCCATTTCCATTTAGCTGGAGAAACAATAATATTTTTATATTCTATTCTCGGAACATGATTCATTAAACTTGTTAGACTCCCAAGGCTAAAATCGATATCTCTCACAAAATATTGACTACTTAGTTGGGATAAGAAATTGTATACTGGGACATTAGTTATAGTATAATTGTGGGCAGTAGAATTGTATGGGATAACCTCACACTTTAAAGATTTTGA
>JAESST010000381.1 GCA_016763995.1 Flavobacteriales bacterium
ACCCGAATAAATAGACCTGCAGAAACCGCAGGAATTACAGCACAAGTAATTAATCCAATTCCCGGAGCTACTTATACAACAAGTCCTATTAGTTTTGATTCGATATTGATCTCCATTGATTGGACTCCAACACTTGCCGATGCCGGTAGTCAATACTTTTCAATTCAAGGAACTGTATTAAACTGTCCTATAAATTACGAGAGTAATCAAAGCTATAGGATTACAGTAGATTCCTTTCCTCCACCTATTCCCAATCCCATTGCTGTTAATGCAAAATGCAATAATTCTATGGACGGTAAGGCATTTCACAATGCTTCCAATTTAATTTCCGGCTATACCTTAGAATGGTTAGACGAGTCCAATAACATCCTTAGTACATCTGATACCTTAAGCAATCAAAACCCCGGAACTTATTACTTAGCCATCAGGAACGGTGCTAAATATGGCGTTGTTAGAGATACCCTTGTCATTGGGAACAATCAGTTTGGAGGTCTTTTATCTGCCTTTACTTTAAACCCACCTGTTGGTTGTGCTAGTCCGCACACTGTATTCTTTACAGATCAAAGCATTCTTCCTGATACCTGGTTATGGGATTTTGGAGATGGAAATAACTCTACACTTCAAAATCCGATACACAACTTTGTTAGCACAGGAAGCTTTCCAATTTCATTAACCGTAGTAGATACTATTACAGGTTGTAATAGTGTTTCAACAAGCCTTGTTAAGCTTTCCATAACTACAGCAAACTTTACTGGTGCTGCCTTATTTGGTTGTGGTCCTCTAAAAGTCAACTTTAGCGACAATTCTACGAGCAGTGGTTCAAGCCTTGCTAGTTGGTCTTGGAGTTTTGGTGATGGTGGAGTTTCTACGCTGCAAAACCCAAGTTATACTTATGGTAAACCAGGTGTATATGCCGTTTCGTTAACCGTAGTGGATAATAATGGATGTCGCGATAGCAAAACAAGAACAAATTACGTGCAAGTTATTGGACCAGATGTGAATTTTGGCGCCGATACCTCTGGTGGACCTATTCCTTTAAGCATCAACTTTACAGATTCAACCATATTTGGTGCCCCAATTATCGGTTGGACGTGGAGTTTTGGTGATGGGGCTAGTTCTAATTTACAAAACCCAACACACATTTATACCACTCCCGATACAGTAGATGTAAGATTAACAGTGAGAGATATTGATGGTTGTAGCAGAACATTTATCCGCAACAACTACATTACGGTAGGGCTTTTAAGTTCTATGCAAATTTCTGATAGCATCAGTTGTAATTCAGCAGATGATGGCGAAATTACTGCAACAGCTATTGGTGGAACTCCTCCCTACTCTTATGCTTGGAGTTCTGGTGAAACAACTCAAACCATAGTCGGAAAATCTCCCACAAACTACACCGTAAGCATTACAGATGCAGGTGGAGTAATGGCCAATAGCACCCTTACTTTAACTGAGCCTATTTCTATCTCTGCTTCCATTGCAAGCCAAAGCAATGCCTTGTGTTTTGGAACAAATACTGGTGCCGCAACAGCTTCAGGTTCTAATGGTGTCGCTCCCTATACCTACACCTGGAGTAACGGAGCTACTACTGCAACAGCTTCTAATTTAGGTGCTGGAACTTATACAGTAAGTGTAAGCGATGCGAATAATTGCACACCTGGAATCGCTATGCTTACTATTTCGGAACCTACTGCCTTAAATGGTGACTCTACCGTTGTAAATGTAGATTGTCATCATGCTGCAACAGGTTCTGCTACAGTAAATGTAACTGGAGGAACAGGTACTTATACTTATTCTTGGATAAGCGGAGAAACAACACCAAACATTACGAATAAGGCAGCAGATGTTTACCCAGTAACCATCTATGATGCGAATGCTTGTGGACCATTAATTATTCCCGTTCTAATAGAAGAACCACATGATTTAGAAATTGAAATTGACACCTCTTTTAACATTACTTGTAATGGACTTAACAATGGACTTACTGTTGCACATAGTCATGGAGGAGTGTCTCCCTATACTTTCAGCTGGAGCAATGGTTCTGCGATTGATTCAGCTAAAAATCTTGCTCCTGGAACATATACAGTTAGCATTAACGATGCAAACAGTTGTGGACCATTCACTACGACAGTTAGCATAAGCGAACCTGTAGTTTTAGCAGTAATTGTTTCAGTTGACTCAAATGTTACTTGTAACGGAATTTCAGATGGCGGAGCAACCGCTTCTGCAACAGGAGGCACATTGCCCTATACTTATAATTGGAATAATGCTGCTACAACAGCTAGCATAACAGGAATTGTAGCAGGAAATTATACCGTAACCATTACTGATAATAATAATTGTACTGCTAGTAATTCCATAACAATTACAGAACCAACAGTATTAAGTAGTACTAGCCAATTGGACAGTAATGTGAGTTGTAACTCTGGATCAGATGGAGGGGCAAAAGTAATTCCATCAGGAGGTACAACACCTTATACTTATGCCTGGAGTAATTCAGCAACAACTTCTGTGATTACAGGAGTTCCTGCAGCAAGTTATACAGTAACGATAACAGATAAAAATGGCTGTACTTCTATCGGTTCAAAAAGCATTACAGAGCCTGCTGTGTTAGCACTAACACTGAGAGTAGATTCCAATGTAACTTGTACTGGACTAAGTGACGGCGGAGCTACTGCAATCGCATCGGGTGGAACTTTAGCCTACAGCTACCTCTGGTCAAATGCAGTAACAACAAGCTCAAATCAAGGTATTAGCAACGTTAATTATTCCGTCACTCTGACTGATTCTAAAGGCTGCTCTGCTACTCAAGCTGTCATGATTCTTGTGGTGGATACCATTAAACCTCTGGCTCTTACACAGAATGTATCTGCCTATTCAGATGCAACAGGAAATACAAGTATTGTAGTTGCTGACATTAATAATGGAAGTTCTGATGCTTGTGGCATTGCTACATTGAGCTTGGATTCTACTCAGTTTGATTGTACTGAAATAGGAACCAATACAGTTTACTTCAGGGTAATTGATGTGAATGGCAACTTAGATTCTGCTTCTGCTGTTGTTACAGTTATTGATACTATCAGCCCAACGGTTTTAACACAAAACCTAAGTATCTACCTCAACGCAGCTGGAACAGCAAACATTACAACAACTGACATTAACAATGGAAGCTCAGACAATTGTTCCATTGTTAGCCTTAGCTTAGATTCTACTTCTTTTGATTGCTCTGAAGTTGGAGCCAATACGGTTCAATTGATGGTGACGGATGTCAATGGCAACATCGATTCAGCCGATGCGGTTGTTACAGTTGTCGATACCATCAGACCAACAGTCTTAACTCAAAATATAAGTATCTACCTCAACGCAACTGGAACAGCGAGCATTTCAACTGCTGACATTAACAATGGAAGTTCTGACAATTGCAGCATTGCAACAATAACACTAGATTCTACTCAATTCGATTGTGCTGAAGTTGGTGTCAATACAGTTTACTTGACAGTAACTGACGTAAATGGCAACGCTTCGACAAGCTCAGCGACCGTCATGGTTTTTGATACGATTAGACCAACGGTTTTAACGCAAAATGTGAGCCTTTACCTCAATGCAAATGGAACAGCAAGCATTACAATTGCTGACATTAACAATGGAAGTTCTGACAATTGTACCATTGCAACGATAACACTAGATTCTACTCTATTCGATTGTTCAGAAGTAGGCGCCAATACAGTTTACTTAAGAGTAACTGATGTGAATGGCAACTTAGATTCTACTTCTGCTGTTGTCACAGTAATTGACACGATTAGACCAACGGTTATTGGACAAAACATCTCTGTTTATCTAGCGGCGAATGGAACGGCAACAATTACCGCTGCTGACTTGAACAACGGCAACTTAGACAACTGCTCTATCGCCTCCTTTGTTATTGATTCTACTCAGTTTGATTGCTCTGAAATTGGAGCC
>JAESST010000382.1 GCA_016763995.1 Flavobacteriales bacterium
TGCTAAGTTTTAAGCTATTTCTTTATTAATTTTAATCAAATCTTACTATTTATCTACGTTCTGAATTCTTAAGAAGAACTGAGCTCAGGTCTCTAGATATAGCTATTTTTGAAACATGAAAAATTGGGAGGCTTTAAAAGCGCAAATAGGAAAGAGTACAAAAGCAGTAATTTTATCTCACCGTTCACCTGATGGAGATTCGATCGGGTCTTCCTTAGCATTATATCATTATTTGAAAAACTATATAGAGGATGTTCAGGTAATCACTCCTGATCCTGCTCCTAAGTTTTTAAGTTGGATAAAGGGCTTTGATTTAATGTTGAACTACGAGAAAAAGGAAACACTTTGTACTGAAAAGCTAAAGGAGGCTGACTTAATATGTTGTTTAGATTTTAATACCCCAAGTAGAATGGGAAACTTGGAAAAAGCCTTTCAATTAAACACTTCTGCTTATATCATAAACATAGATCATCATCAAAATCCAGATGACTTTGCAGACTTTCAGCTATCAGATACATCAGCAAGTTCGACTTGCCAGTTAATGTATGACTTTGTTCAAGAGTTAGGAGATGTTTCCTTATTAACAAAAGACATTGGGGAAGCAATTTATACCGGAATAGTAACTGATACGGGTAGTTTTCGATTTTCAAGTACCTCAAAGCATACGCACAATGTGGTGGCACAATTAATTGATCTTGGAATTAACCCAGGAGAAACTCATCAGAATATTTACGACAACTATTCTATAGATCGCTTAAAATTATTGGGCTTTGCTCTTAATGAACGATTCAATGTATACGAACAGTATTCCGCTGGGATTATTTACTTGAGTGAAAAGGATCTCCAACGCTTTAAATTTCAAAAAGGAGATACGGAAGGATTGGTGAACTATCCGCTTTCTGTTGGAAACATTAGAATGGCAATTCTAATAACTGAGAAAGATGGAAAGGTGAAAATGTCGTTTAGATCAAAAGGAGATTTTCATGTGAATGAATTAGCTGCAAAATATTTTAGTGGAGGAGGGCATTTTAATGCAGCTGGAGGAATAAGTGAGCTAAATGTTCTTGAAACAGTGAAAAAAATAGAAGGCTTATTACCTGAATATGAGGATCTATTAAATGCGTAGATTTTGTATAACAATTGGGTTTTTAATAGTTCTTTTTGCCTGCGAAGAGAAGAAAAAGAAGCAACTGGACCTACTTTTTGAATCCAAGGCTGATTACGAAAAAACGATGATTCTGTCGCATAAGGAATTCTTGAAAAAGGAGAAGGTGAAAATTCAAAAATTTGTCGACAGTACGAAATTAGAGTTTAAAAAGACTGGAACTGGCTTACAATATCATATCTATCAACCAAGCTTAGGAGACAGTATTAAAACTAAGGAGATAGCCTTTATAGCTTACTGTCTAACATCTATTGCAGGAGATACATTATATGAATCTCCTGCGGGCAAGCTACAAGAATTTATGGTAGATTACGATGTGGTAGAAACTGGCTTACACGAGGGCATTAAGAAGATGAGAGTAGGAGAGAAGGCATACCTGATTTTACCAGCTCATTTGGCACACGGAATTACAGGAGATCAGGCTGCTATACCAAGTCAGACAACCTTAGTTTACGATATTCATTTAGTTGCTAAGAGATGAAAAAACGAATAGTTGCTTTGAGTATATTCTGTGTTGTTCCCTGTCAAAGAAAAGAAGGAAGCTACACAGAGTTAAATGATTCGATTGCCTACCAGTATATTCAAGTCGGTGAAGAGGAAATACCGGCTGGTCAGGAAGTATTGCATCTAAAGTTAACCGTTACAAATGAAAAGTTAGATACGCTTCATTATGTCCCCAATTTCAATTATTTCATAAACCCTGAACAGCATCCAATAGATAGTGCACTTCGGTCATTTCATATTGGAGATAGCTTAAGTTTTAAGTTAGATCGAGAGTTGTTTAATAGTTACCTGAAATTTTATGGTGTATTGAGTACAAATACATCAGATGTATTGATGCATGTTCGTTTGGTAGGGGCCTATAAGCAAGAAGAGGCTATTGCAATAAAGCAAGCTGAAAGTTCTCAGCGTGAAATTGATGAACAAGCAGAACTCAAAAAATACCTAAAAACGATAAAAGGTAAATTAGATACGTTGGGTGGGGTTTATCGTCAAATTACAACTAGTGTTGATAGCGGAAACATTATACAATACGGTAGTGAAGTTAGCATCCATTATAAAGGATACTTTCTGAACGGATATATTTTTGATAATACCTATGAAAAGGCTATTACTCCAAGCTTTACCTTTGGTCAAGAATATCAAATGATCGACGGATTACAAACTGCATTAAACGGTAGAAAAGAAGGAGAAAGAGTGAAAATAATATTACCTTCGCGCCACGCTTTTGGGGAGGAGGGGTCTCTTGCTGGAATTGTTCCACCTTATACTGCTGTAGTTTATGACGTTAACATTATTAAAGTAATTAATTAGAATGAAAAAATTAGGATTTGGATTAAGCATACTTATTGCTTCTAGTGCATTGTTTTCTTGTGGAGAAAAAACAACTAGCAAATATCCTGGCTACGATAAAGTAGAAGAAGGGATGTTTGTTAAATATTTTAACAAGAACAAAGAAGGTAGAGCGGTTGCAGTTGGAGATGTTTTAACTGCCAGTATGCAATACGGAACAGAGGATACAACAATTTTTGACACTCAAGTGAACGGTCAACCAGTTCAGTTAAGAGCAGATTCTGCTAAGTATGAAGGAGATTTCTTAGGAATATTCTTACAAATGAATGAAGGAGATAGTGTTTCAGTTATTGTAAATGCAAATGATTTCTTCTTGAAAACAGCTCAGATGCCTCAAGCTCCTGATTTTATTGATTCAAATTCGATGTTGTATTTTACAATTGGCTTAAACAAGGTTCAATCCTTAGACGAACTACAAGCTGAAGCAAAGGTTAAGAATTCTGAGCTGGAAGGTCAAGAAGGAGTAATCTTAGATCAGTATTTAGCAGAAAATGGAATTACTGTTGCACCAACAGAAAGTGGTTTAATCTTTATTTCTAAAGTTGAAGGATCTGGAAAGCAAGCAGAAACAAACAAAAAAGTAAAAGTAAACTACGCAGGAATGTTGCTAAATGGAACTTACTTTGATACTTCTATTGAAGATGTTGCTAAGGAACAAGGGATGCATAACCCTCAAAGAACTTACGGCCCTTTTGAATTTCAATTGGGACTTGGTCAAGTAATCCCAGGATGGGATGAAGGTATTGCGATGTTAAAAGAAGGCGGAAAAGCAAGATTGATTATTCCTTCTAACTTAGGTTACGGAGCTAATCCAAGACCAGGGGGAGTGATTCAACCATTCTCTACTCTTATCTTCGATGTAGAATTAATAGAAGTAATAGACTAAGAAAATACTTAGAAAAATAGTAAGAGCCCTAACTTTAAAGTTAGGGCTCTTTGTTTACCTGTATTTTTACAATGAACTGTTAAGAAAGAAATACCTAAACCTATATAAGCGACTTAGCTTCATTACATTTGTTAGGACAATTTTTAACGAGTTAGAAGGTTTTAAATGAAAAACACAATGGAGAAATATGATTTGTGTGTAATTGGCGGCGGACCTGCAGGTTATGCAGCTGCCATGCGAGCTATCGACTTCGGTAAAAAGGTGTTACTGATAGAAAAAGATAAGCTTGGAGGCTATGGTATTTATGATGGAGCTTTGGCCTCAAAAACCATGTGGGAGCTTTCTAACAGAGTTAGAACAGTAAAGGATGAAATCGGAGCAGATAGCAGAATTGATATGCCTTTCTCTAAAGTGAAGGAAATTATTGATGAAGCACTATTTGAGAGAAAATTTCAACTCTCTTGTCACCTTAGAATTATTCATTCAGAAGCTAGTCTTATCAATTATGAGAAAGGAACTGCCAGCTTTATTTCGAAGAATGAGATCTTGATTACCAAGAGTGATGGTACTTCGCATACTGCTTATGCAGATAATACCATCATTGCGTCAGGGAGTAGACCAAGGAAAATACCGAGTATTAAAGTAGATGAAGAAACGATTTTAACTTCTGATGGAATTCTACATTTGAAGGAATTCCCTAAGAGTCTGGTTATTCTTGGAGCAGGAGTTATAGGTTGTGAATTTGCTGCCATGTTTTCTAATTTTGGGCAAACGAAAGTGTATCTGATTGATAGAGCAGAACGAATTTTGCCATTTGAAGATGATGATATTGCAGACATGGTGGCAACCAATATGGAAAACAGTGGTGTTACCATTCATAAAGGAGCTAAATTACTTCGAATGGATCATCTTGGAGACCAAGTAGAATATGAGATTGAAAATCAGGATGGCTCAAAGGAGGTGATTCGAGTAGACAAAGCAATGCTTTCTATTGGTAGAACTCCCAATATTGAGAACTTGAATCTTGAAAACGCAGGAGTTAAGATGAGTAAGCGAGGCGTTCACATTGGCGATGAAGATACTAGAACCAATGTTCCCAATATATATGCTGTAGGAGATGTCTCTGGGCATTTGGCCTTGGTAAATGTTGGAGAACGTGAAGCAAGACATGCAGTTGTGAAAATGTTTGCAGACTTTCCGGTTAAACCGATTCATTACGATAACATATCAACGATTATGTTCTTAAACCCTGAAGTAGCTGCTGTAGGAATTAATGAACAGAAGGCACAAGAACTAAAGATTCCAATTCGTGTATCTAAGATAGATTACTCTATGATTGCAAGAGCAATTGCCATGAGAAAAACGAACGGTTTCTTTAAAATTATTGTTTCCGACGACGACGATATGAAAGTGTTGGGAATGAGAGCCGTTGGAGAACATGCCTCTTCCGCTATTCAATCCGTTTCTTTATTAATGTATATGAACATGGGAATTGATGAGCTAGCACACATGATTCACCCACATCCATCTATTGTAGAAGGAGTGCAAGAATGTGTTAGAATGTTAATTGGAAAATCAATTTACAAGTCTTCTGTATTTAAGGATAAATTGAAGTGTTATAAGCGAACAGTAGATGGAGAAATTCTACCGATGCATACACTTACTAATAACTCTGACAAGAACACGAATCGTGAGAAAATGCGAGAATTGAATAAATCGGGAGTTCGTTAACTAAGGACGAAAATCTGGATTATTAACAAAACTACTATCTGTTAAGGCTTTCAAGAATGCGATCAAATCTGCCTTTTCCTGAATATTCAAGTTTCTAGGGTTTTGATTACCATCTAAGTTGGGTGAACTTGACTGAACTCCTGAATTATAGAAATCTATAACTTCCTCTAATGTATTGAAACGACCATCATGCATATAGGGCGCTGTAAATACTAGATTTCGTAAAGAAGGTGTTTTAAATTTTCCAAAATCAGTAGCTAGTCCCGTTATTTCAGCTAGTCCCGAATCAGGAGTAGCATCAAGCCCATTGTTTACAAATTCATTATCAGTCCAAAGAGGATTATAAGGGCTCCCATGACAATGAAAGCAATCTCCCTTATTCTCAGTCTTAAAAAGTGTAAAGCCTCTTTTCTCTTGCACTGTTAAAAAGCTGTCTTTAGCATCTATACTAGCAAGCTTTTTCAATACATAGCTGTCCATCCGAGAATTGCCGCTAATTAATGTCCTTTCAAACTGTGCAATTGCTTTTACAACAAGAGT
Organism: Flavobacteriales bacterium; assembly: GCA_016763995.1. GTDB lineage: Bacteria > Bacteroidota > Bacteroidia > Flavobacteriales_E > Vicingaceae > NORP294. Next base: position 5,676 of record JAESST010000382.1, read on the forward strand.
AGAATCAATTACTTCTGTGGAAAAAGCTTTTTTAAATAATGCTGGGTAACTAGGTGTATTCTGAAGTTTAGAAACAACATTAACCCAGGTTTCTTTCATTTCTAATAGATCTCTTACAGGACCAAAAGCTTGTTCTTCAAGAGTTCCTGTAGATCCATGCCAATTAAATCGTTGGCTGGTAACAGAAACTCATGCTAAATTAAAA
>JAESST010000001.1 GCA_016763995.1 Flavobacteriales bacterium
TCACTTTTCCGATCAGGCTTTGCTGTTTTCCTAACTCAGGAAAGCTTTCTCCTAAGGTTTCAATCAATGCGTCTAGCAATTGATACATGAAAGGTTTTTTCAGGTCTAAAAAGCTATATCCGTAGCGAACTGCTCTTCTCAAAATTCTTCTAATCACATAACCTGCTCCTGTGTTAGGAGGAAGTTGACCGTCGGCAATAGAAAAAGCAATGGCACGAATATGATCAACAATCACACGAAAAGCGACATCCTCCTTTGCATCTGTTGCTCCATATTTTTTCCCACTAATCTTCTCCAAAGCATGAATAGAAGGCATGAAAACATCAGTATCATAATTCGATTTCTTTCCTTGAACGGCCATACAAAGGCGCTCAAAGCCCATTCCTGTATCAACATGTTGCGCAGGCAATGCTTGAAGGCTCTTGTCTTTTTGGCGATTATACTGCATAAACACTAAATTCCATACCTCCACCACTTGTGGATGATCCAAGTTCACCAAAGAAGCTCCATCTACCTGAGTTCTTTCATCATCAGATCTTAAATCAACATGAATTTCAGAGCAAGGTCCACAAGGACCTACTTCGCCCATTTCCCAAAAATTATCTTTCTTATCGGCTCTTAAAATTCTGTCACTAGGAATAATTTTGGCCCAAGCATCATATGCTTCTTTATCTTCTTCTAAATTATCTTCTTTATCTCCTTCAAAAATGGTAACATACAAACGCTCTTTTTCTAAGCCCATTTCCTCCGTAAGAAACTCCCAAGCCCAAGGAATCATTTCAGCCTTAAAGAAATCTCCAAACGACCAATTCCCTAACATTTCGAACATAGTATGGTGGTATGTGTCCACTCCTACTTCTTCTAAATCATTGTGCTTTCCTGAAACTCTTAAACACTTTTGAGTATCTACCACTCTTGCATTTTTAGGTACTGAATTTCCCAAAAAATTATCTTTAAACTGATTCATTCCTGCATTTGTAAACAGCAATGTAGGATCATTTTTTACCACAATCGGAGCAGAATTTACCAGTTAGTGTCCCTTCTCCTGAAAAAATTTAAAAAATGCCTCTCGTATAGCTTTTGAAGTCATGTGTGTTGAAAACTTTTAACAATTCCTTAGTTATATTAACAATTGAAAACCACCTTTGATCTTGCGAAAAAGTAGTGAAAACATTACTTTCGCAAAGCAATTTAGATTGCAAACTTAACAAAATTAGAAAGTAAATTGGCCCGGATAAAGTATAGATTTAACACCAAAACGCTTAGTTATGAAAAGATTGATTTAGACTGGAAACAACGGTCGCTAAGAATCTCTACCTTCCTAATAGCTAGCAAATTTATTGGATTCATTTTTTACGTTGTTGCCGCAAAAACAATTGACTCTCCAAAAGAGAAGTTGCTCAAAAAAGAGAACAGTCAATTGAAAGCGCAATACGATTTATTGGATAAAAGAATGAATCAGGCTGAGAACGTAATGGCCGACATTCAGAGAAGAGATGATGATATTTATAGAATTATTTTAGAGGCTGAACCTATTCCTGAAGAAATTAGAACCGCAGGTTTTGGTGGGATAAATCGCTATAAAAAGCTAATGAATTTAAAAAATTCTGAGCTTATTATTGAGAGTTCTAGAAAACTAGATCAAATTACTAAGCAGCTTTACATTCAATCTAAGTCTTACGATGATGTTTTTGAAATGGCGATTTCAAAGGAGAAAATGATTGCTTCTATTCCTGCAATTCAACCGGTTTCGAATAAAGACTTAAGAAGAATGGCTTCAGGTTTTGGAATGAGAATGCATCCGATCTACAAAAGAATGAAGATGCACACAGGAATGGACTTTTCTGCAGAAAGGGGAACTGAAATATATGCTACAGGTGCCGGAAAAGTAGTGAAGGTAGAATCAAGTAGAAGAGGTTACGGGAACAATGTTATTATTGATCATGGTTACGGATATAAAACGCTTTATGCACACATGAGCAGTTTTAAGGTAAAACGAGGACAAATAGTAACCAGAGGCCAAACTATTGGATTTGTTGGAAATACCGGAACTTCTGTTTCTCCTCATCTTCACTATGAAGTACTAAAAGATGGGAGAAAGGTAAATCCTGTGAACTATTATTTTAACGATTTAACTCCTGAAGAATATGAGTTAATGATCGAATTTTCTTCTCAACAAACTCAATCATTCGATTAATGCTGGGAGACAAAAGCACTAAGCTCTACTACTCTATTGGAGAAGTAAGTAAGATGTTCGATGTTAATGCATCTTTGATCCGTTTTTGGGAAAAAGAATTCTCTATTATTAAACCCAAAAAGAACAAGAAAGGAAACCGCCTTTTTACAAAGAAAGACATTGACAACCTTCACATTATATACAACCTCGTGAAAGAAAGAGGTTTTACATTAGAAGGTGCTAAAAAGAAGATGAAAGAGAATAAATCAAATAAAATAGATGAAGCAGCTATGCTGAAATCATTAGGAACGATAAATCTTTTTTATTAAATCTAAAAGAAGAGTTATAATCGTATCATGATTCAAAAACTCTCTATCATCATTCCAGCATACAATGAGGAAAAAACAATTACTCAGGTATTGGCCATCATTTCAAAGCTTAAACTGATTCAATCCATAGAGAATGAGATTTTAGTCATTAATGATTCTTCATCTGATAATACGAGAAAATTAGTGGAGCAGTTTATCACTGACAACCCTAACTCTCCTATACAGTTGTTCAATCAGAATATTAACAAAGGAAAGGGTGCTGCCTTACATTATGGAATTCAGCAAGCAAAAGGTGACTTCCTAATTCCACAAGATGCCGATTTGGAACTTGACCCGAAAGACATTAACAAACTACTTCAAAAAGCAATCGATGAGCAGCTAAACGTTGTTTATGGTTCTCGATTTTTGGATGCTAAAAATCCAAACAAGAACGCTTCGTTTTATGCAAATATGGTATTAACTAGCTGTTCTAACCTCTTTAGTGGCTGGAAAATTACAGACATGGAAACCTGCTACAAGTTAATTCAATCTAATCTTGCAAAAGAGCTAGTATTAAAGGAAGATCGTTTCGGTTTTGAACCAGAGATAACGGCAAAATTGGCAAAGAACAAATCAATAAAAGTGGGCGAAGTCCCTATTGAATATACCTTTAGAACCTATGACGAGGGTAAAAAAATTGGTTGGCAAGATGGTGTAAAAGCCTTGTATTGTATTGTGAAATATAGTTTTTAAAAAACGACTACTTGATCTCCTTCTTCTAGATTAAACCACATTTTCCCTTCTACTACAATATCAGGAATAAATCGAAAGTAGCCTTTCTCTCCAGGAATAACTACTTTCATGTGCTGTTGATACTTTCCGAATAGATCGACCTCTAAATTGGTCCTTACTCCATCCCAATCATAAACTTCTCCATTCTCTCTCATCCAATGATAGGATAAGCGAACTCCACTTTCTATTCCACTCGGTAATTTCTCCAGATTTTTATTCTCTAGTTCAACGAAAAAATAGCTTGTATCAGAAATTTTCAGGTCTCCAGTTTCCAATAATTTGATCGAAAAATTGTCTTTATAAGCAGAAGGGGCTTTATCAATATTGGTATTATTCAGATATTGATATCTTTCTTTCTTTAATTGAAAATAATTCGGGTTTAAGAAATCATATTCTTTCACTTCAAACCTTCTAAACATATAACTGGAATCGTTCAATATTTTATAATTGTTATTGAACACATACTCCCCTTCTGTAGAAATACTCAGGCTACTTTCTTTTCCATCGATCGCTGAATACAATAATGTTTCTATCGGATTTGCCCAAGTAATCGAGGTGTAATAGGAATGGAAATTTTCGCTATTTAATAGGTATTTAGAATGTCCTAATTGTTGCGCATAATCCACTAAACGTTCCAATTGAGCACTTCGTTTTCTAAGTGGTTCGCCAAAGTCATAGGTCCAAAAAATTCTAATCCCTACTATAGCTAGTAAAGTATATTGCAGTGCATGCTTTAACCATAACTTTTTCAAAGCTTCAATTTCATGTGCAAAAAAGAAGACAACAAGAAAAACCAATGGATTATACATGGACTCGTTGTAACGATTATAGCCATTTGCAATAGCAGCCTGATTCACAACAACAATCAGAAACAAAACACTAGCCAAAAACAAGAGCGATTTTTTCCATGACTTAGTTGCAAGAAGCAAAAGGGTAGTTATTCCAAAAAGCAAAAGCAAATCAGGATAATGTCCCGTAAATACTTCTAGAAATCCAGTCAAATATTCTGAATCTAATAAATTTAAAGCGCTAGCCTGGTTTTCTTCCCCTACAATTTCTGTATGTCCTCTTTCATATTCTGAAAAGGTTAATACCTCAAGTAAAAAGCCAAGAACTGTAAATGCAAAAACGGTTGAATGGATCTTTTTCTGAAAGCCTCTTTGGATAAAATCATAAACGATGGCAACTCCGACTAACAAAAAATTCTCAGGATGGCTCATCATTGTAAACCACTGAATAAACAGCAAAAGCACTAAGTATTTATCATCTTTATACCTTCCTGAACGGAGTAAAGAATAAAACGCAACTGCCAATGCGGCTCCATAACAGATCTCCAGCATAGGCGAATAATACAACCACAACTGCCCAATGATGTGAATTCCTAATACTGCAAAAGCTCCTGCTCTATCTTTTAATGGATAGAGACAAAAAAGGAAAATAGCATAGTAGAATAATTCATGTCCTAGCGAAGCTAGTACCATCAAAACTTTTAATGGTAAATGAAAATAGGTTCCAATGACTGGCAACAATTGAGAGATTCCCAATACTGTTCTCCCATGTTCAATATGAAACCATCCTTTATTTATGGCATGAAAAAAATAATAGGATGCATCAGCAAAAAGTCGCTCTTTATAAAGAACAATAGATAGTAACATCAACACAAAGAATAGTGCATGTCCTAATTTAACTGATATATTGTCAAAGGTCTTCACTAATAATACGTGCCTGAAGATAAATACTTCGTAACATAATCTTTCACTCCTTCTTCTAAGGTATGGAATGGATGAGGATAGCCTGCTTCTTTTAACTTGTTCATATTTGCTTCCGTAAAATACTGGTATTTATCACGAATGTCTTCTGGTGTTGGAATAAAACTAATGTCAGATTTTTTTCCGATTGCTTCAAACGTAGCATTCACCAAATCTAAGAATGTTCTTGCTTTACCTGAACCCATATTGTATAAGCCATTCGCAGGTAATTTCTCTCTCATCCAAAACATCACATTGGCTAAGTCCCACACATAAACAAAGTCTCTCATCTGTTCTCCATCCTTATAGTCTGAATTATGAGATTGGAATAATTTCATCTTTCCGGTGTCCTTGATTTGATTGTGTGCATGTAAAATAACCGATGCCATTCTTCCTTTATGATATTCATTTGGACCATAAACATTAAAGAACTTTAGACCTACCCAAAAAGGAGGCTGTTTCGATTGATCAAAAGCCCATTTATCAAATTCATTTTTCGATATTCCATAAGGATTCAATGGCTCTAACTTGTTCATTACCTCTTCACTGTCATTATAACCGTGTTCTCCTAAACCATAGGTAGCTGCAGAGGAAGCGTAAATTAAACCAATCTCATGTTGAGCACATATTTCCCAAATTGCTTTACTGTAATCAACATTTAGTTTTTGAAGTACATCTTCATCAAACTCAGCAGTATTTGTTCGTGCTCCCAAGTGATATACAAAAGTAACTTGTTCAGCATTCTCACTAAACCATTCAATAAAGTTCTCTCGCTCTATCTGCTCAACAATACGCTTGCCATTAAGATTCTTATTCTTCTCAGGGAAACTAAAATCATCTACAATAATTATATTTTCTCTATCTTTTTGATTGAGGAAGCTCACTAAATAACTTCCAATAAAACCTGCTGCTCCTGTTACAACGATCATTTTTCTACAATTATGGGTTGGACTATTTTTTCTACTATTTTTCTCTTTAGGGCTTCTTCAAACAACTGATGAACAGCTGCTGTTCCCTTTTCTCCTAAATCTATTGAATATTCATTTACATATAAATCAATGTGCTTTTGAATTACAGTATCATCCATTTCCTGCGCATTGGCTTTAATATAATCTTGAGAAGAATCTCTATTCGCAAAAGCAAACTCAATACTTCTTTTCAGTACTCTATCTACCTTTTGCTTTAGTGCGGAATCAAAATTTCTTTTGACTACAATTCCTCCAAGAGGTATTAAGTTGTTAGATGTTTCTTCCCAAAAATTTCCAAGGTCGATTATTTTCACCAAACCTCTTTCTTGATAAGTGAATCGGTTCTCATGAATAATTAAACCTGCATCTACTTTTCCTGATAGAACATCTTTTTCAATGTCTGAAAAGAGTGTTTCTACTTTATTTTGAGCAGATGGATAAGCTAATGATAACAAGAAGTTAGCCGTCGTGTATTTCCCTGGAATAGCTATTGTCGCCTGACTTAATTCTTCTGCCGATAATAGTTTTTTAGCAATTAACAAAGGACCGACACCACTGCCCAATGCACTACCACTGTTTAGCAATTGGTATTCATGAAGACAATAGACCATAGCATGATAGCTCAATTTGCTAATGTCTAGTTGGCCCTTTAATGCTTTATCATTCAGCTCTTCTACATCTCCAAGAGTTAGGTCAAAAATTAAACCCTCCGTGTCAATTTTACCATGAATCATGGCATCAAAAATGAACGTATCGTTGGGACAAGGAGAAAAACCTAAGCTAAGCTTTTGCATTAAAGCTGCTTTAATATTGTTTTAAATTCCTTTGCTAAATTATTCAATGCAAGTTCTATTTTCCAATTTGCTCTATTTCGTTTTTCAACATAATTTGAAATAGCTCTTAATTGAAGACAAGGAACGTTGCTACTATTGCATGCATATAAAAAAGCAGCCCCTTCCATGCTTTCTGTCTGAGGGCTTAATCTTTTTTCAATTGCCTGAATATTGGCTTCATTTCCGTGAACTGTATTCACAGTTATTCCGTTTACCTTTTTTAAAATTGAATGAGGAATCTGAAATGAAGAATACAATAATCCATCTGTAAAGGGAAAATCATCTTTCTTCCTTAAACCGATCTCTGAATATGTTTTCAACTCTTCTCCATCTTCAATTATCTCTTCCGAAAATTGATCTTGAGTTACTTCAACTACTTCTCCTAATTCGATTTCTCGATCAAAAGAACCTGCAATTCCAATATTAATTGCTAGATCGTATTTCGCTACGGCAAATGCCCTACCTAAGGCAAACGAAGTGGCAAGCATGCCTACTCCTGTGACCAGTATTTCAATTTCATGTCCTAAATCAACGGAGAAAGCCTTCTCTGTAGCAGTTAATTCTAATTCTGTTGCTGAAACTAGAAGAATCTTCATGATTTACTGTTTATTTCTAGAACCTTAATTCAAAAATATTAAGCTTCTGGAATTCTCTTCAAAGTTTCCAAAAAGAAGTCCCAGAATTTTTGAACTGAACTAATTTGAACCTTCTCATCCGGGGAATGTGCTCCTCTTATGTTTGGCCCAAAAGAAACCATGTCAAGATCTGGATAATTTGTCCCAATAAGTCCGCATTCTAAACCTGCGTGACATGCCATTACATGTGCTTTTTCCTTGAACATTTCTACATACAAATCGCTCATTAAAGATACAATAGCTGAAGAAGGTTCTGGTGTCCAGCCTGGATAATTGGCACCTAAGGAAACTTCTGCATTAATAATAGATAGAGCAGCTGAAATAGTTTCTACTTCATCATATTTCTCAGAATCTACTGAACTCCTACATAAACAAAAGATGTTTGCTTCTCCGGCTTTCATGCTAATTTGAGAAAGATTATTAGACGTTTGAACTAAGCCTCCAATACTTGGGCTCATTCTATAAATTCCATTCGGCACAGCATAAATTGCTTTAATAAGTTTCTTAGATGACTCTATAGAAGCTCCTTTCCATCTATGATCAATTTCTTTTGTGGTAAAACTTAAATTAGGGTCTGTCACTTTATGTTCTGAGCTTACTTCTTCAATAAACTTAGCTTTTACTTCATCAAAAACTATCATGTCTTTTTTAGCAATTCCAATAATTGCATTAGACTCTCTTGGAATGGCATTTCTCAATCCTCCGCCTTCAATTTCAATAATGCAAAAATTTACACAATTCATCAATTCATTCATGAAACGATTCATCAGCTTATTGGCATTTCCCAATCCTTTGATAATGTCCATACCTGAATGGCCTCCAGAAAGTCCATTTAAAGTTAATTGAATAGAATTAAAGTTCTGATTCATTTCTGCCTCATCGTAGAAAGCTTTCCCTGACACATTCACTCCTCCTGCACAACCAATGGTCAATTCGTCATCATCTTCTGTATCTAAGTTCAATAGAATATCACTTTCTAAAAAACCACCTTCTAATCCTAAAGCTCCTGTCATTCCTGTTTCTTCATCAATGGTAAAAAAGCCCTCAATGGCAGGGTGTGGAATATCAGTAGATTCTAATAAAGCCATAATCGTTGCAACTCCAATCCCATTATCAGCCCCTAGAGTTGTTCCTTCAGCCTTTACCCAATCTCCATCGATGTACATTTTAATGCCTTCAGCATCGAAATCGAAAACAGTATCATTGTTTTTTTGATGTACCATGTCTAAATGCGATTGAAGCACTACTCTTTTTCTATTTTCCATACCTGGTGTTGCAGGCTTAGAAATTAGGACATTCCCCACTTTATCTGTTTTTGTAGGCAATCCTAATCTGGCACCAAAATCTTGCATGAACTTTATTACTCGTTCTTCTTTTTTTGAAGGCCTTGGAACAGCATTTAAATCGCTAAAATTTTTCCAAAGAGCAGTTGGTTCTAGACTAGAAATTGTATTTGACATGATTCTTTTTTAAGATTTCCACAAAGGTAGTTTTAAGGAGTCATTATTTAAAATTTATTACTGCATTTGAAATTTGTTTTTAAGCACTCAATAAATATTAATTACAATTATGTTTCATACATATAAATTACAATGTCAACATTCACTTCCTCTCTCCCCAACGAACTTCTTCAAGAGCTTAATCAAGTAGCCCAAAAGCTTTCTCTTCCCAAGAATAAGATTCTAGAGAAGGCTTTAAGAATATATTTGAATCAAATAAAGAGAGTTGAATACATAAAATATTATCAAGAAATCTCCAATGATGAAGACACTTTATTGATAGCTGCCGAAGGAATGGAAGAATACTTGAGACAATTAGAGAAGAAGGATGATTTAGTGTTAAAACCTAGTTATCAGAATGGGTTAAAGAAAAGTCAGAAATTCTCATTATGCACTTAAGGTCCATTTCAAAAAACAGATTAGAAGAAAGAATAGGATCTATAGAACTCTCTGAATTAGACGAATTAAGAGAAGGGATAAAGACTTACTATTGATGGATTAAACATCTAAATGGTCTCCAAGGTGTTTTCCATAATGTGCCTTAATAATGATTTGATTTTCATCAATTAGAAAATCAGCAGGATAAGTTGATGTCTCTGTTAGGAAACTCATGTCCGAAAAATTTGTCATCATGTTTTTCATCATCAACATAGGACGCATCATCGTCTTCATGAGAATAAAATTAGTTTTTGAAATTCCATACTTCAAGAAGATCTTTTGTTCAGGATCAGCTATGATTGGAAAGGGAGCATGATTCTTAGTAGAACTCTTCACTACTTTTTGTACTTCAGCAGCTATTATTACAAGCACTTCTATTCCTTGTAGTCTTAATTCTTCCCGTCTTTTTATCAACTCTTTAACACGAGCTAAACAAAACGGGCAAGAAGTTCCTCTTAAAAACTTAATAATACTTTCTTCCCCTTATACGGCTCAATATTAACTTCATTTCCTAAATAATCTTTTGAAGAAAAAGATATTAATTGGTCTGATACTTGAACTTTTGTCATATTGTTAGAATTCTAACAATCAATATTACAAATTAAAGCACCAAATGAATTCTGATTGAAAGAAGCCAATGTATATTTGTAAAAAAATACAATTCAAGAAAGAATGGTACACATTACAAGAAGAGAACGTTTCAGCGCAGCCCACAAACTGGCGCATCCCAATTGGAGTAATGAAAAGAATCATGACACCTTCGGAAAGTGTGCTAATCCCAATTGGCACGGACACAATTACAATCTTTGGGTAACCGTAAAAGGAGAGCCGGAACCTTTAACCGGTTTTGTTGTTGATTTGTCAGCCTTAGGCGATGTAATCAAAGACAAAGTGATTCAACACGTTGATCATAAAAACTTAAACCTAGATGTTCCATTTACCAAGCACTTAATGACTTCTACAGAGAACTTAGCCATTGCTATTTGGAACGAATTAGAGAACTCCGTTATTAAATTAGGCGCAGAATTACATTGTGTTAAAATTTCGGAGACAGAAAACAATTATGTAGAATACTTTGGATAAAAAAAATGACAGAAGAATTTAAAGAAGGCTATTTAAGATCAGACAAGTACAATGACGAAAAGATTAGAAAAATCTCTGAGATGTACAGTAAAATTATTTCTGAGCTAGGAGAAGATATAAATCGAGAAGGTCTTTTAAAGACTCCTGAACGTGTTGCAAAGGCCATGCAATTCTTAACACATGGCTACGATTTAGATCCTGCTGAAATTTTAAAAAGCGCCATGTTTAAAGAAGACCACAGTCACATGGTGATTGTGAAAGACATAGAACTTTACTCAATGTGTGAGCACCACATGCTACCATTTATGGGAAAGGCTCACATTGCCTACATTCCTAATGGGCACATTGTAGGTCTGAGCAAAATTCCAAGAGTAGTTGACGCCTTTTCGAGAAGATTACAAGTTCAAGAGCGTTTAACAGAACAAATTAAAGACTGTATTCAAGATACATTAAAACCTTTAGGTGTAGCCATTGTAATTGAAGCCAAACACATGTGTATGCAAATGAGAGGCATTCAAAAGCAGAATTCTGTAACGACTACTTCAGCTTTTACAGGAGCATTTGAAAGTGACTCTACTCGAAAAGAGTTTATACAGTTATTATCTGCAAAACTCTCTTAGTCCTGACAAAATTTCCTATTATATTTAGAGGTACTATTTTTGATATTCCTTTCCAAATGATAAACAATGATTGATTACAGTAATAATAATTTAAACTCTGAGGCAAACGTTGAACAAAGCCAAGTTCAAGTTTCAGTAAAGTCTTTTCTGTCTAACGTATTTACTTATATGGCAGGTGCATTGGCTCTTACAGGAGTTTTAGCCTATTGGTTTGGAACAACTCCTTCTCTGTTAGGCTATCTAGTCAACTTTGAAACAGGAGGAATGAACATTTTAGGTTATATTGTTATGTTCGCCCCACTAGCCTTTGTTTTGGTGATGTCGTTTGCGTTTAACAAATTATCTTCTTTTACATTATTGCTTCTCTTCATTGTATATGCTGCAGTTATGGGAGTTAGTTTCAGCTTTATCTTTTTAGCCTATACAGCTTCTAGTATTGCCTCTACTTTTTTCATAACCTCTGCTACTTTTGGAGTTATGGCCGTACTAGGATACACTACAAAGCAGGACCTAACAAAGTTTGGTTCCATTCTATTCATGGCTTTAATTGGAATTATCATTGCTTCTGTTGTAAACATGTTTATGGGAAGTGAATTGATGGATTACATCATCAGTTGTGTGGGAGTTTTGGTATTTACAGGTTTAACAGCATATGATGTTCAAAAGTTAAAAAGAATTGGCTCAGGTGTTGAATTTGGATCTGAGTCTGCTAACAAATTAGCAATAATGGGAGCCTTAAACCTTTACTTAGACTTTGTTAACTTATTCTTAATGTTGTTAAGATTATTTGGTGACAGAAGATAATTAATACTAAAAACATTTTATTTTTATTGCCTGATTTGTTTCAAATCAGGCAATCTTTTTTTAAGAAACGAATATGAAAAAAGCATACGTATTTCCTGGACAAGGAGCCCAATTCTCAGGAATGGGATTAGATTTATTTGAACATTCGATCGAGGCCAAAGAGCTGTTCGAAAAGGCAAATGAGATTTTAGGATTCTCGATTACCGACACAATGTTTTCAGGAACAGATGAAGCATTAAAACAAACCAACGTTACGCAACCTGCTATCTTTTTACATTCTGTGATTCTAGCTAAGACTCTAGGTGAAAATTTTAAACATGATATGGCTGCAGGACACTCATTAGGGGAGTTTTCCGCTTTAGTGGCCTGTGGAGCAATGAGTTTCGAAGATGGATTAAAATTAGTTTCTAAAAGAGCCAATGCAACGCAAAAAGCATGTGAAGCAGAACCTTCAACTATGGCTGCTGTTTTGGGAATGGAGGATGCAGATGTTGAA
>JAESST010000383.1 GCA_016763995.1 Flavobacteriales bacterium
AGTTTTCTAATTCCAGGAAACAATGTTTTTAAGCCATTCAACGAGAGATGCGTGGCTCTCAACGAATATCAAAATTGGTAATATTACAGTTGCGATAAAAGTGATGAGTTTAACAAGTTTTCCAGTCGTTGTTTCTTCTATATGAGAGCCATCAAATCCAACTGTTGTAAGTGCTCTAAATGGTAGTGAAACCAGCAATCCAACATAATAAAAGGGATTGAAAATTCGAAGAACAGACCGTTTTGTATTTGCTCTATACGCACCGTGGGCGACTTCAATATCATCGAGTATTCCATGTACATTTGGCATATTCTGGCGTCCGTCAGCATAGAAAAAATAACTGCCAATCATTTTCCTAAATGCGTAGTGAAATTTAGTTTGATTTGATCGTGGGAAGCCACTGCAAGCATGAAGTATGTCGCAAATTTCATGAATTTGAGTATTGATTTTAGTTCTTAGCCAAGCTTGGGTCTCTTCGTCGCCTTCGCTCACACCGTTGTGAAAATCAACAAAATCGTTGCGAATATTAATCAATTTTTGAATTCGAGATCTATTTTCAAACCAGGTGATTGTGCCTATTTTGTCCATGCGACTCGTCCCTAGATGGTGCAATATCAACTAACAAGGGAGTTATAGTACATTTGGTTATGATTCTAGCTAGTAAATCAGTTCCGATCGTTCCCTGTACATTTCCATCTGGCTTGCATTTGTCCGCCTGAATGATTTGAGGAAAATTTCATCTCCTTTCCGGGTGACGTGAAAAACAGCACGCCAGGCCATGCCATCAATCAGGCCCATGACGAAAAAATCGAGCGGTGTTTCTCTGAATATTTCGCCTCTATCCAATAGCTGCTGGGCTTTGATGTAATCAAGTTCAGAAAATGCGGGTCGTTTCCTTAATTGTTTTGCAGCGTCCTCAGTCGACAAAAAGGCAATGCGGGTGCTGCTGCCCATTGTTTTTGTCACCCCTTCCGGGATGATTGCGACCGGGGTAAATACGTTTTGTTTCCCAAATACGCCAGTCTGTACGCGCCTGAAAATCTGGCTCGATACCAGATCGGCAATCGCCGTTTTGCGGATATGTTCGGGTGCTGCATCAAGTTTGCCCGCCAGATGTTTGGCAAGTGTTCTGTGACGTTGCTGCCCTGAATTGGTTTGCCAACCGGGATCAATGCCCTCCGGGATATCCAGAACCTCGCCGGTTCGTTTGTTGGTCCATGATTTGGTAGGGATTTCCGGTCGCTCTGTTTCACCGCCAAGGTTCTCGGCTTCCATACGCGTTATTTGACGAACCCAGCACACACAACCCCAACCGTTAGGCGGATACCAGCTATTCCAGAAATCATCATCAACGGGTAATATCACGTTCTCTTTTGCAACATGATGTGGCCGGTGTTCACGCGCTGAACCAAGACGATAAACAAGGTATGGCAAGGCGCGTTTGGTGCGTTGGATCCTCGTCCACTTTCCTGCACCATAAGCTGTGCGGGTATTTGCCCAATGGATGATTTTCAGGCGACGGTTGGAGCCGAGCTGCGCAACAATCTGTTCGCCTGTTTCCGGGTCGGTCAGCACCTGTTTGCCCCACCAGCCAAGTTTTTTCAGCCGGGGTGCGAGTTCTTTTTTAAATGCTTCAAAAGGCTGGCCACTCTTGATGGCTTTTTGTACCGCGTCGTGAAGTTCGCTCAAAACCTCAATCTGGGTTGCCTTGGCGACAGTGAAGGCAAATGCATGTTCTTCGCCAAACACATCCTGCCAATTAAAAGCCGGGACCAGCTTGCGGTTTTTAAAGAATGTTAAAACCTCTGGTGCCGGTCCCTGACCAAACCGGAATGTGTCAGCCATTTCCAGCTTCCCCAAGGCCGCGCGCTGCAAGCGTCGCGTTTGCAATTGCATCCGTGAGCGGACCCATATCCTGCTCACTCATCAGACCGGCCAGACTTTCTCCAAATTCTTCAAGGGAAGTGGCCTTGTTCAGGGCAGCGTGAACAGGTTCAAGCATCGCATCTCCCTGTTCACGCCAATCGTCCAACCCAATTTCTGTGATGTCATCAAGAAAGTTATTGGTCTGGTCACTGCGCTGACGATTGAGTGCGATACTGTTTGCAGATTTTTTGTCGTCAGAGCTGCTTACAATGTCGACCAGCGCACCAATGACTTCCTCACCCTTATCGGGTTCCGACAAGCCGAATTTGTCCCTGATTTCCTTCTGGCTGATTTTAAGGCCGAGTTTTGCAAGTCTCTCAATCACCCTTGAGAGCAGATCGAGATCCTCGGGGATCTGCGGCTCGATTTTGAATGTCGGATAGGCTTCCTGCACACCGAAATTCATATCCACATAAGGACGGATCAAATGCATATTGATGGTAGCGGAAAGCTGTTTGGCATCCGCCTGCAGGATGTCCATTCTTACACGGTCGTGAACTTCCGCCTGTGCCTGAGACGATCCATTGTCGGTCGTCATGGTTTGGCCCAGAACGGCTTTTGAAATCATTCCATCCAGATATTCGGCAAACTCTTTGAAGACTGCGCCGCCGCTGGATTTGGACTGGATCAACTCCATGTCCATTGAACTGGGAATTATTGCCGCTGCATCACGGGCGGTTGAACGCGGGTGGAACCGGGATATAGAATCATTTGCTTGCCAGATTCAGGGTTGGAGTGAATACTACAACTTACCCGAATTTCACCTCATAAACTCCGTCGGTTTTCAGAAAATGGAAAATCTCGTAGTTGTTTCCATCACCCCGATGGGGGCTTATGCCAACACAGCAATTAGCGGTGTATAATTTGATCATTGCCGATGGCCGTTAACACGGCAACCGAAACACATTATCCGGCGATCCTGTAGAGCTTTCCAATCTCGTATTTCATTAGCTGCTACCTCTCTGGTTGGAGGTCATTTGTTGCACGTTGTATAATATTGTGCAATATCTTTTTGTATATCGGTGTATAGAAATTTAGTTAGACGTGCCCCACCTTCCATACACAATACAATGGAAGGGGTGCCGGGGGGTGGATGTTACCGCCTAACCATGGCGGAGTTTAGTCAAGTAGATCAATGACTTGTATGCTGTCGCCCTCAACTATCGGAGCGTTAACCGGTATTGCCTGCTCCGCGAGCTGCACCTGTATCACTGCAATCTGTGCACGTAACTGGTCCGGTGACAGTTCCACTAACTCTTTGTTTCCATTTGGCTTTTCAGCCTCTCGCGACGTTGCATAGCCCGCTCTATCGAGCAAAGTTTTCGCCGCTTCGAGCTTAATCTTGTCACTCACGCCTCGACCGTCAAGTAACTTGACTAACACGGAAATGGCCTTCGGAGCAGCCTCAACTGTCAAGCGCATCGCTAATAGTTGATGCAACATACCTTGAATTTTTGGCCGTTTTTGAAGCATGTAACCATGCGCTTTACTATACCCCGCCTCACTTGCTGCATCCTGGACTGACCTTCCCTCTGCTAAACCACGCACAAACAGCACTTCACGGTCCACCTCGTCATCTATGCCTGCAATCTCATTCATATCCACAACCTCTAAATGGCTCAACTGTCGCATTTTGTATTGTTTTATGAAAATAATCAACAGGCGGTATTGACAACCGTGGGTAACATGTCTCTATTTAATTCCAGGCAAAACAATACAAATCGGAAAATCGAAATGTACCAAATGGAAGACAATGACCACACCATCGTTATTCAGGCATTGCAGGCACTCGATAACACTGCTCGTTCGTTTCAGGACGCGCTGGACATTCAAAACGCCTTTGCCGATTTGCGTGACGTAAGTGTCATCACAGAGATGCAATTCCTGTCGGTGAAATGGGCAATCTATGGCGCGTGCCTCCACGGTCACTACATCGCAACGTTGCCTTCCAAACCTCTCAACTGAACAGGAGTATTTAGCCGTGAACTATTCAGAACAAGAACTGGAAACCGCCCTGCTTGAACAACTAGCAGTATTCAAAGACATGCCAATGAATTCGCCCGAAGTGCTTCACGCAAAATCACTATTTCAAGAAATATTCGAGGAAGGTGCGATCACTGTTGCAGAATTTTCACGCATCAACGCGGCGATGCAGCCATGAAAAGCAAAACCCATAAAGTCGTCGTTTCAATTCATTTCGACAAAAAGATTTTGCGATCACAAGCGGTTAAAGAATTCGCTGATTGCATCCACGGAGTACATTACCCCGGACATTATTCGGAAGCCGGTGAGTTCAAAATCAAATCAACCAAATCAGCGAAGGGCCAATGAAATGACTGTTTTAGCTAACACAACTGACCATTTGGTTGAATATGAATACGGGATGCTTTCCATAGCTCGCAAGATCGACGGAAAAGCAATGTGCTTCAAAGGCAAGCGCGTTTGTGGCAATTTTCGAGATTGCCTGAAAACCCATTCAGCAGAACGCACCATTCAAACATGGTTGCTCATTATCAGCGGCAACGAGTGGCAACCCTTGTACAAATCCGATGCATTTTCATCCGGTTCTATGGACCGGACCCTTCGGTACATGGACGAGGCCAAAAGGGAGGCTAGAAAGACATGAATAACCGTTCTTTGAAGCGTAAACGCGCCACGCCTTCACGTGTCAATAATGTGAAACCGGATTGTGCAGAACAACTACCCGTTGACTTTGATTATGTCCGTCCAAGTGAAATATCCGCTATTTATCAAAGCCTTGTGGATGGAACCAACACCAACTTCATTTGATTGTCATGTATAATATTATGAATAAAAAGGAATATTTGAAATGCACTATCTTGATTGCAACGACCCACGCGTTGACGACCTAGTAAGACAAGACATTATTTGTTCCATGAATTGCGTCGTCGATGCCCTTGTTAAAGCCTCTTTCGAAACGGGGGCGCATTCATTAGATGAATTTTCAGGCGAACTTGAACAAATGGTAGCTCCTATTGAAGATTGGGTGGAACCTGCTGAATGGCACATCAATAGCGATATGCTATCTGATGATATAAAAGACGAACTGTTTAAATACGAGGAAAACGTAGACGACAATATCTCTATTGAACTCGCTTCAAAAGCCTTGCTCGTTCATTTAGCTGATTGCGAAAACTACCAGGAGTTCTGTGACGAAAACGGCATAGAACCACACATCACAGAAGTTTTTGAATATTGGTCTGTTTCGTCTTTTCTTGGAAAGGAACTCGTTTCAAAAGGCGATAAAGTTGTGACTGATTTCTTCGGTCATGACATTTGGTGCCGAACTACAACGGGTCAATGCATCACAATGGATGGGGTTATCCGCTCAATCGCCCACGACCACGCGGTATCTCGTGGTGATGTAGATGTTAAAGGCGAAAAGTCATGAGGCAACATTGCGTTGACGTTTACACCGTAGGCAATCACTTTCTACCCGCCCTGTACAACGAAGATTTTCAGGAACTAAATAGGGCCGATCTATCCAATCTGCGAAGATTTACAAAAGATCTCGCAACCTACGGAACTGTACAATCATTAGAGCTAACGTCTGCTGACCCGTATTTTGGTTGGTGCGAAATCTCGGCAATTAAGGGAAACACAGTTGATATAGTGGTCCACTATCGCGGGGCGAATATATGATCTGGATAATTAGGTTTATTGGAAAGCTTATTTCATTAATATTGATGTTGATAATGTTAGCTTACTACCTGCTGTAATATGAAACACACAACGCCGCATCAAGCGGCGTTTTTCTTTGGTCAGGCGAAATATGCCCGCCCGGCACCTACCAAAAACATAATTACAAAAGCGGGCAATGTTGATTGCATAACCGAACCAACCATATTGCCAGTGTAATGCGCCCAATTATCAGTTGGTACGGAATAGTGCTTTAGATTAGAATACCCGATAAGCAAAAAACTCATTGCCCAAACTGCAAAAAATACCTCTGTCAGACTGTATTGCATAATGCACCTGCTTTGCTTGCTCCCGAAAGTATATAGCAACCGGAGGTAACATTCAATTAAAAGCTCACCAGACAGGCTTCAACTAGCCATCTGGTATGCAGGTATCAAAAAGCTCCAAAAACCTCTGTATAGCGATATTGTCGCACTTATTCGCACAATTTTATACAGTCAAGCCTTACCAGTTCAGCTCTATGACGTTCTGCAAGCTTCAAACCATCAGAATTGAGCCTGAACAGATACCTTGAATTTAACTGGCTGGAAGCATGTTTTGTGCTGTCGAAATCCGGGTTAGAAACAATCTCCATAATATTAAGTTTTTTGAAATATTGAGACACCCATGCACGTACACTGTTTGGTGAATATTCAGGCATGATGTCCATGATTTGCAAACGAGTCAAAAACTCCGGATGAATTTCTGCCATTCGAATGATCGTCATGAACCGACCGGCCAGGGGTAGGATTTTCAATCTGGGCGATGATCTCCCTTTGCGCAAAATGATGTTCCGCTGCCTGACCGCCCACAGCCGACGATTCCGGTATTTGCGCCTTGCCCGTTGCGCTCGCTTGCTCAGCTTCTTCTGCTTCCGG
>JAESST010000030.1 GCA_016763995.1 Flavobacteriales bacterium
CAAAAGAAAGTAGAAGAAAACAACTTTGGAATCCGTAAACGTTTGTTGGAATACGATGATGTAATGAACTCTCAACGTGAAGTAATTTACAAGAGAAGAAAGAATGCATTATTTGGAGAGAGATTGAATGTCGACATCTCTAATATGATGTATGACTCCACAGGAACGACAGTTCAGTATGGATTAGAAGGAAAGGATTTTGAAGAATTCCAATTCGACTTAATTCGAAACTTCAACATGCAAAGCCCAGTTGATGAGCAAACATTCTTTAGTTCTAAAGAAGAAGAGTTAACGGAACAAGTTTATCAAATAGCGTATCAAAACTACATGAACAAATCTCAGATGGTTTCTAAAACAGCCTTCCCTGTGATTAAGAACGTGTATGAGAATGAAGACAGTACTTTTGAAAACATAGTGGTTCCATTCACAGATGGGAAAAGAAACATCCAAGTAGTTACTCCACTAAAAGAAGCTTACGAAACAGAAGCAAAATCATTAATACACTCTTTTGAAAAGAATGTTATTCTAGCCATGATTGATAATTCATGGAAAGATCATTTGAGAGAAATGGATGATTTGAAACAGTCTGTACAAGGTGCTAGTTACGAACAAAAAGATCCTTTATTAATCTACAAGTTTGAAGCATTCGAGCTTTTCAAGAAAATGATTGATAGAACCAATAAGGAAATCATCACTTTCTTAATGAAAGGAAATCTACCACAACAAGATTCACAACAACAAATGCAACAAGCAGTTGCGCCAAAACGAGAAACGCCTAAACTTCAAACTTCTAGAACCGAAATTCCAAGCTTTAGCAGTGGAAGTGATGGCTCTAAAAACAAAGGTGAAGCTGCACCTCAACAGAAAAAGAAAGTAGAACCTGTTAGAGTAGAAAAGAAGGTTGGAAGAAACGAACCTTGCCCTTGTGGAAGTGGCAAGAAGTTTAAGCAATGTCATGGAAAAGGATAAGTAAAACACCGCTTGAAAGCTATTTTAGGTATGGATAAAGAAAACGAGAATATCAAATTAAGTCCCTTAAAAATAAAAGCTACTTCGAAGCTTCCAAGTGTTACTTTGGATATGGATGCAGGCTTGTTCGAAATCTCAGGAAGATCTCTACCAAATGAAACAAAATCATTCTACGACCCTATTATTGAATGGCTCACTCATTATGAAAAAGTTAGCAATTTCAGAACAAACTTTGTTTTTAAATTAGAGTATTTCAACTCTTCTTCGTCTATGGCAATTTTGGCGATCTTATTAAGATTACAGAGTATTTCTATGAGTGGAAAAGAGGTATTAGTGACTTGGCATTCTGAAGAAGAGGATATGCAAGAATCTGGATTTGATTATGCTGATATAGTAAACATTCCTTTCAAACACATAGGACTAACAAACCTAGACTAAAGGAAAACTATTTGTTTGATAACAATTGGATAATGTGATCCTTGTCTTTTATTTGAGATTTGCTTACTACAAGCTCTTGCTTTAAGTATGATACTTCTTTCTTCAAGCTCCCTACCTTCTCTTGGCTTCTTGCCAATTCAACATCCGTTTTGCGATAGTCACTTTGAACGTCATTAACAGTAGGTATAGGTTGGCCAAGTTTATAGCTTTCCCTGTTTTCTGCCATCATTAGAATAGTAATTACTTCAACTTTGAAGAACTTTGCAAACCTCTCAAGTCTGTCTAAAGCAATTTTACCCGTTCCATTTTCAATCTTACTCAATGTTGATCTAGAAACATCTACCCCGATTTCCACGTCTTCTTGAGAGAAGTCGTTCATGATTCGGAGAAGCCTTAAATTTTTACCAACTACACTATTCAACATACTACAAATATCAGGAAACACACGGGTTGCAACGCTTCGAATAAAACCCATTTGAGCTAATTTTGAGTATTTAAATTGATTCACAATGAGTTAATTTTTAAACATTTTTTTCATAAAATTGGCTATAATACATTCAGAAAGTTTTAAATCAATTAGTTATTATACTAAAGAAATTTTCAGCTAACTCAACTATCCTTTTTCTAACAAATTGTGTTATAAAATCCTTATTTCAACTCAAAAAAACTCCTAGCTCATAGGATGGTGCAGCAATAATAAATTGCCCTGAAGATGCTGTTCTATAGGCAGCAGAAATTCCCAAACTCTTAGTAAGATAATACGACACCTCAGGTCCAAATGCAAGAAACTCTAGATTATTAGAAAATAGTCCATTCCCCCCACTGCCTTTTTGATCGCCATTATTGAAAGATTCATTCCCCAATAACTTAAATGCTAATACTAGCTTTTCGTTGTACTTATATCCTAACTCAAAATCATACCTAAACTCCTCTGAGAAGCCGTTTGTACGATTATTAAACCCAAGCCCTACATTTGTGTAGAAAGGCTTCTTAAAACCATAACCAACATCTAAGCGAAGCATTTGATTGAACTCCCCATCTCCTGATTGCAATAATTCAGAGTCTCCTCCATCAGTTACTCCAAGAGGAATACCCAATAGTAAAGTTACACTTATCACTAAAGATTTCCCTTGCCTTAACCCGAACTTTAGCCCTAAATCAATATCTCCAAAGGCATTAAAACTATCTCCGGCCTGAAATCCACCGTCAGAAAAACGAACATCGTTAATCGTTAATCGATTGAAAAAAGGCACATAAACAATAACATCCATATTTTTCGAAACGCCATATTCGCCGTATAAACTCGTGATGTAAACGCCTGTAGTCGTAATTTTTTGAAGAGAGCCATCCCCACTATAAAATTGATCTCCTACGATAATCGATTCATTCAGTTTAAAAAACCCTTTCTTTTCTCCCTTTAACCAACCACCTGCATACACTCCGTTTGCGGTAAAAGCAATTATGTTCAATATTAAAATAATCTTCTTCATTGTATCTTAGTTTAATAATGCAGAGCCAAATGTTAAGCCAAACGGTTTACACCAGATTAGTACATAATTGTAATCAGTTATTGCAATATTAGATGGTAAATTCACTGTAAAGTTTCCGGTCCTACTATTTAACGCTTCAATCGAAATTCCATTACTAACAGAGTTACTCAAGTAAATATATAATCCAGGGCCGCTGGAAGACGAAAAGTTAGCAAAATCTAATTTCAGGCTTCCATTCGGTAAAGTCGACATCGTTACAGAACCATTTACGTTATAATTCCCTCTTCCCATAAAGTTACCAGTCCTTGACGTGATTACTCGAGGGTTCACTAATACGGAACTAGCAGAACTTGTTGCATTTCCCGAACTTGCGGTAACATCACTTGACCCCACTGCAATGCCCGTAGCTAATCCATTTGAATTAACACTAAGAACACTGATATTTGAAGAATTCCAAGTTATTGTTGCTCCCGGCAAAACGCTTCCGTTAATATTTTTCACCACTGCACTAAACAAAATTGTATCTCCAAGCATAATAGAACTAGATGCTGAGGAAATTTCCACAGAAGCCACTGAGATCGTATCAGCCACAACTGTAACTAATACAGAACTAGATGTTATTCCATTAAATTCAGCAGTTATTGCGGATTGGCCCACTTTCTTAGCTTCTAACTCATTACTTGAATTAACCCTTATTATAGAAACGTCTGAACTAGTAAAAGTCAAATTAGCTGCTGTCTCAATTCCTTGTTTATTGAAATACTTTCCATTAGGGACTATAGTATCCCCTAGTTGAAAAGAAGTTTTGGGTACAGAAATTTCAATTCGCTCTAACTGATCTACCACTACTAAGCGCTCTGCTTTTAATCCAGAATGTCGGACGATAGTGCTTGTAACTCCCTTCTTAATACCAACTAATTTATCAGTTTTTTGAATCGAAGCAAATTCAGGGTTTGAACTTTCCCAAACAAAATCTACTTGCTCTTCTTTCCCTTCTGAGTTAATAAATTTAGCGCTCAATTGTAAGGTATCTCCTACTAGTAATGTATCTACAGTGGAATTATTCTCCGTAATAATACTTAAGCGCTCAGGAAAAAGCTGCTCACGTTCTACAAAATCCTCTCCAACACAAGCCGTCAAAAAAAGAACGATGAATTGGTATATTATTATTTTCTTCATTTTATTCAATTATAAAACAAAGCTAACTTGCTCTCGATGATATTAAATGTCTAACAAATGACCGTTTCTAGAATGTTACAGATTTGTGATACTCTCACTACTCGTACGAAACAATTAGTTTTTTAGAAGTCATCTTATTCCCATCATAAACCCTCAACAAGTAAACACCTTGGCTAACAGAACTTAAATCCATTTTTGTCAAGACATTTTTCGTTTCTTGATCCAAAATTAATCGCCCAACAGCATCAAACAACTCCAAGCTATACACCTGCTTGTTAGCAAATTTTAACATTAACTCATTTTTAGCTGGGTTTGGAAAAATTGAAAACTCAATTTCAGATTTTACTTCAGCTAATGTTGTTGCAAGTTGCACATACTCTAATCGCCAAGTTTTATTGGTCACTTGCTGATTAGCGACCATTCCCCCCGCTAAATATTTAACTGAATCGTTAATGGAAGCAATCCCCCGCAAATCCATTGGAAAGCTTCCCGAATCCGGAGGCAAAGTAAAAAAGCCATTTGAACTTGGTAAATAAGCAATACTTCTGTTCGCAGGAGCAACCCCTCCAGAACCATTATAAGCAATCCCGTCGTAATTATACGATGTAGAAGATCCTCCTAACCAGTGTATTTCCCCTCCTACCGAGGTGCAAGCCGGACGATATGCAAATACTGCAGGATCAGGAATACTCCACAGCCAAGTAATTAGGCTAGGGTTTGTTGGATCAATTGCTCCTTTTTTTAAATAATTATTTGCAGGAAAATTAGTAGACCGTTCAGCTCCTCCAAAATAATATATCGTATCTCCTACAATTGTACCTGCAGATCCAAATACTCGATGCAGATTAAATCGTACAGGAGTCCCAACTGTCCATGTATTTAAATACGTATCGTAAATCTGAACATTATTTACATTGGTCGTATTGCTCCAACCCGTCACTACATAGATCAAGCTATCCTTATAAACTGCTTGCACATGATCATCAATCGGCACTGGAATAGATACTGCATCTGTTAAAAAAGTATCGCCAACAGGATCGAAGCGATGAATTCTATTGGAAGAAATCTCATTTCCATTTGAAAGCACAGAATAGCCTCCAACAATATAAATTAAGCCATTTACATAAGATGCTGCTGCTGCAATTTTCGTTCTTGGATCTGGCAAACTAGCTACGGAATCCCAAACATTCGTTTGAATATTGTATTTAAACGATCGATTTGTAACTCCAGAAGATATTTTGCTTGAATCTATTCCGCCAAAAGAATACACATGTGGCACGCCTCCAGGAAAAGCTTCTACAACTGCATTATTAGAAATGCGCATAGGCATTGCTTGCACTTCTGTTGCTTTCCATGACTGGGCATTTAATAATAGACCTTGAAATAAAAAAATTACAATACTCCCGACTATTGACCTTACCATTCCTTTTTTTTATAAAGATACAGGTTTGTAAAAAAGGTTTCATGATTACTAATTGTTCAACAAACAATTAGGCTTTACTCACTGTCTTTTATAGATCTACTCATAATGATAACGACCTTATTTTTAGGAA
>JAESST010000384.1 GCA_016763995.1 Flavobacteriales bacterium
CTGGGCCGGTTCCTGCATGCATTGCCGCTCTTCCTCGCAAATCTGGCAAAGCAAAAGTTGTTCTTCCATCTCCGCCATAAATTGTTCCTAAAATTGCAAATAAAGCAGAATTTTGTGATATTGCTAGTAGTTGCCCGCTACAATATGCCCAAGACCTCGGAGCAAAATTTCCTCCAAACATTTTTATTTCCCCTATAAATGGATCCATAATAAGTAGTTTTTTTGATTAATAAATAATGGTTAATTGCTGTATTATAACATTCATTAAAATACAGTTTCTCAAAGATGTAAAAAAAAAATGAAACAAAAAAGGGGGAAAACCCCCATATCCAGTTTTTTATTTTCACCTAGTAAAACCTTAAAAGTATCTAATAACCTAGGCTTACTCTAGGCTCATGCCTTCTTTTAAGCCCATTTGAGATAACCTACTATTACTATAAAAACCAAGTTGCTCATTATAAGCTATGTTAATATCTAGATACTTATTATTTATACAACTAACCGCTAATCTATTTGTATTCTTTATTCGAACAAGCGTGCCTGCTGGCTCTTGCTTTGCAGAAAAAGGAAGTACGTTCACTTCAACTAACTTGATTGCTTGTTGATAGAGTACAGCAATAGCTCCTTTATTCCAAGGATTACAGGCTCTACATAGTCTTTCTATTTCTTCTGCCTCCATAGTTTCCCAATTAATTCTAATATCATTTAATTGCGGCCGTGGGTAATAAACAGATAAAGAAGTGTCCTGCTTTTTCAAACTATTCTTCCAAGACTTCAAAGCGATTTTATTCATCAGTTTCTGAATAATATTAGCGTTTAAGAAAGCAACATTATTTAAGTACGAATGATAGGTTTCTGTATCGGCCAGAGTATAAGGTTCAAAATGTATGATATCACCTCCATCAATTTTCTCCGTTATTAAATGTATCGTAAGTCCTCCGCTTTTCTCTCCATTCTTTATTAACCAAAAAGCGGGCTGAGCTCCCTTGTATTGCGGTAGTGGAGCAAAATGAAAATTGATAATATCAATCCTTATGCTAGCGATCAAATTAGCTGATAAGATGTAAGGAAAAGTAATCACAAATATATTTTCCAAGCTATTGCGTTCTTTCCAAAAGATTAGGTCACTATCTAAGCCTTCTTTTTTTAATTTTGTAAGCGAGATACTGAACTGATAGGCAAATTGCTCAATTTCATGTCGGTCCTCCGTAACTTCTACGGGTAAACCCATGGAAACTTTATGTCCCATTTGAACTAAGGCTTGCACGGATGGAATACATAATTTACTGTTACAAAGGATACCTATATTCATTTTTAATACTTTATTAAATTACGTTCAAACGTTACTCTGAGAATTTCCACAGTGAACTTGTAGCGAAAATAACCAATTAGTAAGCGTTATAAATTCCTCGACTTAACTATTTAAGTCGCTCAAAATTAAGCTCAAATCGCGAATTAAAATTTACCAAATAACTTCTTGGAGTTTTGAAAGACGTTCTATTTAGTTAGAACAATACCTCGCAATAATTGAATAAGCATCTTTGATTCCTAACTCTCCTGCTTTGCTCAAATCGGCACAAGCTTTAGCATTATCTTTTAGAAATAGATAAGTAAGCCCTCTATTAAAATGCGCTTCCGCAAAATTTGGTTTTGAGGAAATTGCTTTATTCAATGATGCTAATGATGCTTGAATTTGATTGTTTTTATTTTGGGCGTAAGCGAGGTTATAATATGCATAGGCAAAAGAAACATCCAACTCAATGGCTTTCTGATAATCTTGTATAATACTCTGGTAAGAATGTGCCTCCTTCAATGTTGAGTCTTTCACTTCGATTACTTTTCCTCCTTGTAACATTTGTTGCGGCTCTTCAAACTCTTCTAACACTTCTTTTAATTTCAAGCGAGTATTTGCTCTGCCAAAATAAGCCAACATGTTTTCGGGGTTTAGATGAATCACCGTATCAAAATCGTTAAATGCCAAATTGTAAGACTCATTCTGAGTATACAATATGCCTCTTTTCAAATAATCGCTATTTGTTAATTTTTTCTGCCATTTAGTGCTTTGTAAGGAATCAAGTTTAGACTGCATCGCCTCCAAATTTACTTCTTCACTAGAGGTAATTAGCCCCATTAATTCTGTGGTAGAACGTTGATTTTCTTGCAAATAATAATTGTTCAATTGATGTACAAAATGAGTTGGTACGAGGTGGAAAAAAGGTCTCAAAACAACTGGAACGTATTGCTTATTTGGCTGGTCTTCTTCTTTTGATTTGTTGCTTGGGGTACTTGCTAACTTTAAGGTTTTCATGATAGAAGCGAGTTGCTTATCACTGATTCCCTTTTCAGCCATCTCAGCATTTACCATCTTTATGTCGTCGGCTAATTGAACATCTTTCTCTGCTCCTCCTATATCATTTAAAGAGCGTTTAATTTGAGCACGTGCCAAATAAGCATTTGTAAAGTTGGGCAACAGTTCTATCACTTTATCCAAATCAGATAATGCTTCATCCAGTTTATTCATTTTTTGCTTTAACAAAGCTCTATTAAAATAGACGGACACATTATTACGGTTTGTTTTTAATACTTCGTTATAATCTGCTAAAGCTCCTTGGTAATTCTTAGCGCTTGTTCTTAATACTCCTCTATTAAACAAAGCGATCGTATGATAAGGAGATAAGTCTAACACTTGGTTGAAAACCTTAAGCGCTTTCTCAAAATTTTCCTTTTCATTCTCCAAAAATCCCAATTGCAACAAGGCATCAATGTTCAAAGAATCTTTCAACAAGATGAAAGTAATGTCAGCCTCCGCCTCTTCATACCTTCCCATTTGACGCAAGCAGGATGCGCGATGTGTTAAAGCCAATGCATTTAATGGCTCTTCTTTTAACACCTTATTAAAATCGAGCAATGCCAATTCAAAATCCCCCAATTCTGTTTCGGCAATTGCTCTTATGCTAAGGCTTTTAAGATCTTTCTTATTCAAGGCCTGAGCTCGATTACAATCTGCAATTGCCGCTTCATAATTTTCAAGCGATAAAAGAGAGATCGCTCGGTTTAAATAAATTTCTTCATTCGTAGAGTCATAGCGAATTGCCTTTTCAAAATCTTTAAAAGCTGCTTCGTAATCTGATAGTTGACTCCTCACAATTGCTCTATAATGCAGAGCATCTTTATGGTTCGAAATTTCATCAATACACTTGGTTAAATCCGCTTCGCTCCCCCATAAATCGTTTAATTGAAATTTAGCAAAACCTCGAAAAAAATACGCTTGATAGTAATGCCTATCATCGATAGAGTAATTTAAATACTCTACTGCCTTCGTGTAGTTTTGCTTTCGTATTTCCTTATAGCCTCTTTCAAAATAAGATTCTCGAAATTGAGCCTCAACGAACTGGTAATTAGAAAAAAGAAGAACAAAGAATAGAGTCTTTAAAATATAGGTGAAGCTTCTATTATGGGATTTGCTTGTTGTCATTAATCTGTTAACTCTCTTCGTCGCTTATATATTTTATTCCTCTAAATTATTAACCAATCAAAGCTCCTCATTTCGATAATCCGTCCTTAAATCTCCGGTAATTAGTTTAAGGATTTAGGTAGCTGCAAAAATAACCTAACATAGCTTTTAAAAGATATCGAATTTGCATTCAATTGTTAAATTTTCTATCCTTCTTAATAGTAGCATATTGCTTTAGTATACTAAAATCAAAAAATTAATTTGTAACTTGAGATGCTTTCATCTGAAGCTACACTTTTACAAAGAACCTATGAAAAAATCATTCTTCCTTTTCTGCATTTTGTTTGCTACCATTAGCTATTGGGCACAAGACAGTACTTCTATTCCATTTGAATATCACAATATAGAGGAGGCACTGAAATTCCCCGAAAAGGTTCTCCGCCTGAATTTAAGTAACCAAGAAATATCATTCGCTCCACAATTGCTTAAGAAGTTTGTGAACTTGGAGTATCTAAGTTTAGAGAATGATCATTTGAGTCAAGTTCCGGATGTGATTTTAGAAATAAAAAGCCTTAGAATACTAGATTTAAGTGGGAATGATTTCACCCAGCTTCCTGAGCTTTTTTATCAACTTAAAAACCTGGAAGAGCTTTATTTAAACGATGAAAAGAACCTCAACCTAAGGGCTACCATTAACACTCTTAGTCGTTTACCAAAATTAAAATCACTTCATTTAGAGAACGACAGAATAAAAGTACTTCCTGAAAACATTTCAAAACTGAAAGACCTAGAATCTTTATACCTGAGTCAAAATGAATTAAAAGCAATTCCAACATCTATTGTAAAAATGGAAGGCTTAAAATATTTAGAGATTCATCATAACCAAATTAGCTCGACTCAACAAAAGAGCTATGATCCCAGTGGAAACATGATGATTAAGTTTTAATAACTAGCGAAGGACGTCTTTAATCATCTTATCCTTATCAAAAACAGACCTTGCAAAAGGACAAAGTGACAAAATTTCCAATGTATATTTTCTTACTTTTTCAACAAAAAAAGTAAATACTTGCCAACTCCTTCCCTTTCAAACTTTCGTCAACTTCTGCATGGTCAATTACATCGAACTTGTTCCTACAATCGAATACATCGTTTCCACTAATCGATTTCCACCAAAACTAAAAAGCCTCAGCCTTCGTAACACTTTGTTCCAATTAATACTTTCATACTTGAGAAGTTAGGATAGGAATAATTCTTTTTTTATCAAAAAAAGCCGAGTTTAGTATTTTCAACAAGTGATATAAAATACAATTATGGCAGAAGAAAAAAAAGAAGATTTTCATGATTTAGGCCTAGGTTCCAAAGCTTCCTCCTCTTCCTTTCGATCGTTAAATAAGGATGGGACCTTCAACGTTAACAAATACAATGTTTCTTTTTTCGAAAAGATTAACTTCTTTCATTCTTTAATCTCCATGTCATGGCCTAAATTTATTGGAATTATTCTACTTGGCTATTTAGTTGTGAATACGATATTTGCCTCTATTTATTATTTTATTGGAGTAGAGTTTTTAACCGGAATCGAGGCGACTTCTCCTAGCAATCAATTTATTGAAGTGTTTTTCTTTAGTGCACAAACTGTTACCACCCTAGGTTACGGACGTGTTGCTCCAATCGGAAACCTTGCCAACATAGTTGCTGCAATCGAATCCATGTTGGGGCTTTTATCTTTTGCATTGGCAACAGGTATGCTCTATGGGCGATTTTCTAAGCCTTCTGCAAAGCTGAAGTATAGCACCCCAGCAGTTATCGCTCCTTATCAAGATCTCAATGCTTTTATGTTTCGAATTGTCAATCCTCAAAATAATCAGCTCCTAGAAGTTGAAGTAAGCATTTCCCTCTCCATGCAACGAGCAAACACTGAGTTCAGAGACTTTTTCTTGCTAAAACTAGAGCGTTCTAGTATTGCATTTCTTCCCTACACTTGGACTATTGTTCACCCTATAGATGAAAAAAGCCCTTTACACTTACTCAATGCATCAGAAATGGCGGCAAAGGATGTTGAATTCATTATCATGATTAAAGCCTTCGATGAATCTTTTTCTCAAACGGTTTACTCTCGCTCTTCATACAAAGCGTCAGAAATTAAATGGGGACATAAATTTGTAAAATTAGCGCAAGCTGAAAAGAATGGAATAGGAATAGATGTCAGTAGATTAGACGAAACGGAGAAGGTACAATTGAATTCCTGATTGAAAGACAGCTATTCTAAAAGAATAGAAGACAATTCTCCATGTTCTCAAATTAACATTTGTCTTTACCCGTAAAATATAATACAAGTTCTGGATGTGGGGAGTAAGTTTTTAATGAGATTTTCAAATTTCAATTGTTAACTAAATCTAAAATAGAAACCCGGGTTTTATTCAATTCAATTTGTAGTCCAATAAAATCGCACTCAATCGTAGTATAAGTACATTTTCGGCACAAAAATCATAGATTTTATAACTGCTTATTTAAAGATCGCCTTCTTCTCTTCTCTCTTAACCCTCTCTTGCAATGCGTATCTTATCGCTTCTTAAAATCACTTTCAGAAATTTAGAGAAAAAGAGATGACAGATATAGAAATTACACAGAAAGTTAAAGCTGAACACATCCGAGAAATAGCGAAAAAAATAGACCTCAAAGAAGAAGAATTAGAATACTATGGCACTGAAAAGGCAAAACTTCGCTTGGATTTAATCGATGAGGAGAAAGTCAGTAAAAGCAATTTGATCTTAGTTACAG
This sequence comes from Flavobacteriales bacterium, assembly GCA_016763995.1. Classification (GTDB taxonomy): domain Bacteria; phylum Bacteroidota; class Bacteroidia; order Flavobacteriales_E; family Vicingaceae; genus NORP294. Next base: position 6,233 of record JAESST010000384.1, read on the forward strand.
CAATAACACCAACTCCTGCTGGGGAAGGAAAAACGACGACCTCAATTGGCTTAAGCGATGGATTGAATCACATTGGTAAAAAATCAATTGTAGTCTTAAGAGAACCTAGTTTAGGTCCTGTTTTCGGAATGAAAGGCGGCGCTGCTGGTGGAGGATGGAGTCAAGTCATTCCCATGGTCGATATCAATTTACACTTTACAGGTGATTTTCATGCCATTGGAATGGCAAATAATTTATTGTCCGCGCTAATTGATAACAACATACAAAGTAAAACAAGGAGTTTAGGACTTGACCCACGCACAGTGATCTGGAAACGGTGCATAGATATGAACGATCGTGCACTCCGAAACATTGTTTCTGCATTGGGCGGAAAAACTGGTGGAACTCCTCAGGAGACTGGATTCAACATTACAGCGGCTTCCGAAATTTTGGCTATTTTATGTTTGTGCAGCAATTTGGAAAATTTGCAAGAGATGTGCGGAAACATATACATAGGAGATACTTTTGACGGAAAAGCAGTTTATGCGAAAGAGCTTAATGCATCTGGTGCCATAGCGGTTTTATTAAAAGATGCTATCAAACCCAATATCGTTCAAACACTAGAGGGAAATCCGGCTATTATTCATGGAGGCCCTTTTGCAAATATTGCTCAAGGAACCAATTCCATTGTTGCTACAAAAATGGGAATGAGCTTAGGCGATTATGTTGTAACTGAAGCAGGCTTTGCCGCCGATTTAGGAGCTGAAAAATTCTTGAATATAAAATGTAGAAAAGCTAATTTATCGCCAAAAGCTGTTGTGATTGTGGCTACAATTCGTGCATTAAAATATCATGGAGGAAAAGCATTGAATAGCCTAACAGAAGAAGATTTAGATGCCTTAACCAAAGGAATTCCAAACCTAGAAAAACACATCGAAAGCATTCAAAGCTTTGGTTTAGCAGTAGTCGTTTCTATTAATGCATTTAAGGACGATACAAAGGCTGAGAAAGATTTAATTTATACGCATTGCAAAAAACTAGGAGTGCCTGTAGCCTTAAGTTATGGTTGGGCTGATGGAGGAAAAGGTTGTACTGAATTGGCTGAAAAAGTAGTGGCTGCGGCACAAACAAGCGACAATAAATTTAAACCGACTTACGATCTAGAAGACTCTGCCTTGACGAAGATCGAAAAGATTTGTAGAAACATTTATGGTGCGAAGAATGTAGTGTTGACTGCAAAAGCAAAAAGACAACTCAAACGATTTGAGACTTTAGGCTATGCTAAGCTCCCTATTTGTATGGCTAAAACGCAAAAGAGCCTAAGCGACAACGCAAAACTCATCGGTCGTCCTGAAAATTTTGACATCCACATTCGGGAGTTTGAAATTGCGGCAGGAGCTGGTTTCATTATTCCAATTTGTGGCAATATGCTAAGAATGCCGGGCCTACCCGTGACACCTTCTGCTGAAAATATCAAGATGGATAGCGATGGAACAATATCAGGGTTGTTTTAATTAAAAGGCAAGAAAACGCAATTCAATCTAGTCCTTGATTTTATCTTCTTCTTTCCATCCTAAAACCTATTTTAGTTTATAGTTAGACTAACCATAAAAACCTTTTCTCGATTTCGACCTAAGCAAATGAATTCTATTCTAAATTCTCTTTCAAGGCCTATACTGACCTTGCGTACTTTTCGATAACACGAGCGTTTAAAAAAGTACTAGAACAGCCCCTTCTCCATTTCTAAACAGTCAAAAGATTTCAATTAAAAAACAGGTCTTTCTGTCTGTTTTCTTAAATTACACACACTTATCTATCTGTTTTATAGAACATAATGCAAGTTGAATGAGATATTATTCTACATTCGTCTCAGAATTCAATTTATTAACCTAAAAACTACTATTATGAAAACAAATTATTTAAGATCGATTGGGCTTATTTTACTTGGCGGAGTACTAACCATAAGCTTATCTTCATTAATAGAGGAAGGATATACAACCAATAGAAACATTCCTCAAATTCCATCAAAAAATGAGACTAATACCGTAGACAACGCAAGAGTCTCTTTATGCACCGTTAGCCAGTCTGTAACTAGAAGGGTTAATATGTTTAACTCCATTAATCAAATCATTACACAAAATAGAGACTCTTTAACTGCAGGTTTAAATGAAAAACATCTAAATATGCTATCTCCCAGGTCCTTCCGTATTTCAGCAATTGACATGATAAAAGCCTTCAATTTTGACCTTAAGACTGAAACACACTACAGATACGTTAGCGCTTATCTGGGCATTTATAAAGCTCATGATCAAACATCTCGAACTACACATTTGTTCTTCACTCCAATGGTTGGTGACAGAGATACTTTATTAGGACAAAAAGGAAATTATTACTTGTATGACCTTACCTATCCGTGCCCGGCAACATGTCCTCAAAATAACATACTCGCTTCGTGCAATTAATAATAAATGTCAAGTATTCAAGAATTCATTTTTTTCCTACCTAATCTATTCCTCCTATTGGTGGGTAGCTATGTAATTAAAAATTATCCTCAGTTCAAGGCTGAACTGAGGGTAATTTCATGGTTTATCTTTCTCTCATTAATATTTCAAATTCCATCATACATTCTTGGTTTATTTGGAAATAATAATCTTCCTTTTTTACATTTTTATACTCCACTAAGTTTTGTTTGCCTAACAGTTTTCTATCAAAGAGTATTTCGTCAGTTTGTTCACCCCAGTTTACTCTGGTGGATAATGGGATTCTTTGTGCTATTTAGTTGCGTTAATACTATCTTCTGGCAAGAACTTAAAAGCTTCAATTCATACGCTCTTTCCTTAGAGAGTGTATTAATTATTATCTATTCCCTTTCTCTTTTTACACTCTTGCTTGATGCATCTGTTCGAGAAGAAAAAAGAGAGTTATTAAGTAGTTTAGTTTGGATCAATTCAGGTCTATTAATCTATCACACTTCAGGCCTATTACTTTTCTATTTTGGTGACTTGTTAACTCACTTTACAACAGTTAAGTTTCGGATTAGTTGGATTTTCCACTCTTTTATTTACTTTGTCCTATTTGTTTGTATTATTATTGGTTTATGGAAACACCCCAAGAAATAGATTTTATAACAATGCTTCTGCCGCTCGCAGGTATCGCCTTTCTCATTGCATTGGGAGTGATATTCATGTATCAGCAATTTCAAAAAAACATTATTCGTCAACAGCTGGAACGCGAAGAAATAAAAAGTCAATATCAAAAAGAATTATTACATACCACGATAAAGGTGCAAGAAGAAGAACGTCAACGAATTGCTAACGATTTGCACGATGAGTTAGCTGCTGCTCTTTCTATTGGACGTATGCAATTAACTCAACTGGAACATGAAAAAGAATTTAATCCAAAAAGAATTGCAGAAGTACGCGAAATCATGGAAACAACCCTTGCTGCTACACGACGAATCAGCCATGAATTAATGCCCTTACAGCTATCGCAACTAGGTTTAGAAAAGGCCTTAGTTACTTTACTAAAAAAAGCAGAAGATGCAAAAAACCTAAAAACGAATATAGCCGTTGGAACTAATTACACTAATTTACCTTGGTTACTGGAAATTGCACTTTACCGTATTTTTTCTGAACTAATTAACAATACACTAAAGCATGCAGAAGCTACAACTATTGATATCAGCATTTTACGCCAATCCAATCAACTTTTTTGTCGTTTTTCCGATGATGGAAAAGGACTTTCCAAAAAGCTTTTAAACCGTGGACTTGGTTTACAAAGTTTAGAAAATCGGGTGCGTGCTTTTGAAGGTGAATTAAAATTCGGCAATAGCAACGAAGGTGGATTCTATTGCAAAATTAAAATTCCTTTAGAATCTGAAGAAAACAACACTAAAACCGCTAAAAAATCAATAAAATGAGTGTAATAATTAAATTAGGCATAGTAGAAGATCAACTTTTATTTCGTGATGGTATTAAAGCCGTGTTAGAATCCTGGGAGGATATAAGGTTTGTATTTGAATCGCCAGATGGGTTCTCCATGCTTGAACGTTTAGAAAAAAGCACTCATATTCCTGATGTAATGTTGGTTGATTTAACCTTACCTAAAAAGGATAGGGAAGAATTTAACGGTTGGAAGGTTGTGAAGGTATTGAAAGAGTTTTATCCTGAAATGAAGATTTTGATTCTCTCAGCACATGAAGAAAGTTATCTCATTGCCAAATTAATTGAGGCCGGGGCAAACGGATATCTTATCAAAGACAGTAGTTCGCTAGAAGTATACGAGGCCATTGAAGCTGTATATCACAAAGGATCTTACATCAATGAAAAATCGTTAGAAGCCATACAAAATAAATTAAGTGGTAAATTAAAAATGCCGAAAACACAGGAAGCTTTAACAAAA
>JAESST010000385.1 GCA_016763995.1 Flavobacteriales bacterium
GCTAAATACAATAAAATAGCTAATAAGCTCTTTTCTCCTTTCAGCTTCTTTTTCTAATTCTTTAGTTTTTTGAGATACTTTATCTCTGTACTTATTGGTTTCATACAATGCTCTAAAAGAATTTAATTTTGAAGCATTAGCATTCTTCAAAATTTGAGTCCTAGTTCTATATTTCTCAGCATTCCACAAATTAAATTTCAGACTATCTCCTATTCGAGAATAATAATAAGTTAGTGTTCTATAAAACTCTAGCTTTACCTCATTTGAATTCCAACTGTTCAATTGTATGAGTTGTAATACTTCCTCTATGATAGGATTTACCTTTTCATATTTATCTAGTAAGGTATATGTTCTCATTATATTAGTTTGTACGACCACATAATTAGCCGTATCCTCAAGTTGGGTGAATAATTGAGCTGCTTTTTTAAGAAAAAACAAACTAGAATCAATATTAACAGCTCCTAAAGTATATCCTAATTCATTGTACAAGCCGGCCTGTTCTTCTACCAACTTCATTCTTGTTGCAATTTTTAATGCACTATCTAAATAGTGAAACACTGAATCTCTTTTTGCAATGGTATCGGTTACATCGGGCATTTGGTTGAATAATGCAGCCATTCTACCCAATTTTTTTACATGGAGCTGAGGGTAATCAATAGAATTTTCAAGTTTGTATAAAATAGATAAACCTTCCTCATGGTCTTCTGTTTTACGTTTAACTTCTGCCAGAAATATGATCAGGTTAAATTCTTTTTCTTTCCACCTTTTTTCTTTTGCAATTTCTAGTGCTGCATTAATTTCTTCAACACAATTGGCATGAAACGAAAAAGATTCATACTTCTTTGCAAGCTCTAAATGCTTTTCATATTGAACAAGTGCAGTTGAATCTTGACCTAAGAGTTCGGCTATCCCTCCCCAAAAAAGCAAAAAAAACAATAGCCGAATCTTCATAATTACTAGAAATGAAAGTCAAATATAAATGCATTCTTAAGCTTTAGCAGAAATAAGTTGTCAATAGCTAATATTTGTTGCAGAATGCAATGTCATGGAAAAATAAGCTAGATCGAAAGCAAACGAAAACGGCTAAAACTTATCATCTGTCTTAGATTCTAACACCTCAATCCCTCCAACACTTACTTTTAAAACACTCCATACCTTATTGATGAACCCTAGTAAGCTAAGGTCTTAAGAAGAACCTAGCTCAAGTTAGTATTCTTTTTTCCATCAAACCTTCTTATTGAACTCGTTTTAACTTTTCTACAAGAAAAGAAGGCATCCATCCTTTCAAAGTAAAATCCTCATCAGTATCTACAAACAAGCAGCATAAAAAATTATACTAATTTTAGCCAAAACTTGTCCTAAGCAATGGAGTAAAGTCAAGAACAAAGAATGATAGCTTAATCAAACTCTAAGTTTGAACTAAAACCCTAAATTCCAAACACTAACATGAAAAACTTTATACTTCTTTTTACAGCCGGACTCTCTTTAATAGCCTGTGGTGAAAAACCGACACCCGATAATGACCAAGACACTATGGAGCTAAAAAAAGAAGAAATTAGCATAAAAGCATACCCTGAAGTCAGAAAGGATTCAATTAGCGACGATTATTTCGGAACCCTTGTAGAGGATCCTTATCGATGGTTAGAAAATGACACTTCTACAGAAACCGCTAACTGGGTAAAAGGGCAAAATGAAGTAACCTTTGATTATTTAAATCAAATTCCTTACAGAGAAGCTATCGAAGAGAGATTAACTGAATTGTGGAACTATGAAAAAGTAGGAACACCATTTAAGCAGGGCGATTACTACTTCATGTATAAAAACGATGGAATACAAAATCAAAGTGTTTTATTCTTTCAGAAAGGATTAGATGGGGAACAAAAGATATTATTAGATCCTAATACAATGTCGGAAGATGGAACCACTTCACTAAATGGAATGGGCTTTTCGAAAGACGATAAGTACATGGCCTATGGAATTTCTAAAGCTGGTTCTGACTGGGTAGAAATTCATGTTATGGATTTAGAGACTCAACGCTTATTAGATGACAAAGTAAATTGGGTTAAATTCAGTGGTATCAACTGGTACAAAGATGGATTTTACTACAGTTCTTATGATCAACCGACAGAAGGATCTGATTATTCAGGAAAGAACGAATACCATAAAGTATACTATCATAAAATAGGTACGACTCAAGCTGACGACCAATTGGTGTACGAGGATAAAGAAAATGCTCAACGAAATGCCGGTAGTGGAGTTACCAAAGATGAAGAATACTTAATTATTACTACTTCTGAATCTACCAATGGAAACAGTCTAATGGTAAAAAACCTTGAAAAGGCTGGAGGTTTTGTAAGCTTGGTCGATAATTATAACACTGACAACAACATCGTGAAGCATTTGGGAGAAGGAAAATTTCTTGTCAACACCAATTACAATGCACCTAATAATAGAATTTGTTTAGTAGATATCAATAAGCCAAGTCAAGAAAATTGGACTGATTTTATTTCGGAAAAAGAATACGTATTAAGAGGTGTTTCTATAGCAGGAGATAAAATTATTGCTTCTTACATGAAAAATGTGCAAAGCAAAATAGAAGTCTATAATTTAGATGGAAAATATCAATATGATATTGAATTACCAGGAATTGGAATGGCTGGCTTCAGAGGAGACAAGGATGAGAACATTGCTTTCTACTCGTTCACATCTTACACTAACCCAACCACAATTTATCAGTACGATATTGCAAACAACACTTCTGAGTTGTTTTTTCAACCTAAAACTACTTTTAAAAGTGAGGAGTATGAAACCAAACAAGTTTTCTTTACGAGTAAGGATGGAACGAAGATTCCAATGTTTGTTACTGCAAAAAAAGGAATTGAGTTAGATGGAACAAATCCAACCTTCTTATACGGTTATGGTGGATTTAACATCAGTATTACACCTCGTTTCTCTGCAATTAACACTGTTTTCTTAGAACAAGGAGGTATTTACGCAGTAGTAAACCTCAGAGGAGGAAGCGAATTTGGTGAGAACTGGCATACAGCAGGATGGAGACTGAATAAGCAGAATGTTTTTGATGATTTTATTGGAGCAGCCGAACACCTGATAGAGAATAAGTATACTTCATCTGAAAAATTAGCCATTCACGGCAGGTCAAATGGAGGATTATTAGCAGGTGCAATCATGACGCAACGTCCTAACTTAATGAAAGTAGCTATTCCAGGTGTTGGTGTATTAGATATGCTACGTTACCACAAGTTTACCATTGGATGGGCCTGGGCTGGGGAGTATGGCAGAAGCGATACGGACGTAGAAAATTTCAATAACTTATATGCCTACTCACCACTTCATAATGTTAAGGAAGGAACAGCATACCCTGCAACATTGGTAGTAACTGCCGATCATGACGACAGAGTTGTTCCTGCTCATTCGTTCAAGTTCATTTCAGAGCTACAAGCGAAGCACAAAGGGGATAACCCGGTATTTATTCGTGTAGATGTTGATGCAGGACACGGAGCAGGAAAACCAACCGAAAAGGTAATTGAAGAATGGGCTGATGTTTGGAGTTTTGTACTTTGGAATACCAACGCAGCTGTTAATTTTAACTCAAAAAAAGTAAACAATGAAAAATAAGATCGCAATTATCAGTCTATTAGTTATTAGCACGCTTGCTTGTAAGGATGTAGAAAAGCTAACAGAGTTTACGATGGAAATTAACTCTTCTGTTACGATTCCTAAGAACCCAGTTTCAGGAGTTCCTGTTGACATTTCAACCCCTGATCTGCCAACCAATTCAGAAGCTATATTTTCAGGAAAGAATACCAGACAGGATTTAATTGAAGAAATTAAATTAACCAACATGGATTTAAAGATTATATCCCCTTCAGGGAGCAATCTAGACTTCTTTAAGTCCGTATCTGTTTATATGAGTGCGAATGGCTTGCCTGAAATTTCACTTGCAACTAAAACAGATGTGCCTGACAGCTTAACTGAATTAGCATTAGATGCTTCAGGATCTAACATTAAGGAATACCTTAAAAAGAACAATTTCTCCCTTCGTTTTATTATTGAAACAGATCAAGCTGTTCCTCAAAATCATGATTTAGATGTACAGATGGTTTATTTTGTCGATGCTAAGATATTAGGTCAATAAAGAATTCTCCATTAAAAGAAAGCCCCATTTTGAATATTCAAAATGGGGCTTTCTTTATCCTTTAAAACTAAATAAGAGTGTTAAGGAATGTAGCTTGACATCACTTTTTAAGTCAGGATTCTTATTGATATTTGTAAGGTTATAAGAGTACCTTAACTCAGGAGCAAATAGAAAAAATGGGGTCTCTTTATTATAGCCTATTCCTACATCTACAGAGAAAAAGAAATCACTTGGATAGCTCATATCATCATCCTCTTCGTCACCTATGGCTAACGAGTACGAAGCACCAAGTAGTATGTATATTTTACTTGCAGCTTTTCCCAGTTCAATCGTAAAATGAGGTTTCGTTTCCATGGCTACGTCACTTAACTTAAACTCACTTTCTTCTTGCACACCATTAAAGTAGGTCAACTCATTTCCATAGAATGCCAATTCTAACTTTGGCACAAAATGTAAGCGTTTATAAATTTTATAATCGGCAACTATGCCTAAGCGAAATCCTATTTTATCTTTCTTTTTTAAGAATTGCCTTTCCTCAGTATCTAGGCTAAGAGAACTCCTATGAATTCCTAAACTAAAGCCATAAAGTGCTTTTTCAGAAACGATCGAGTCCGATTCTTGGCTAAATAAAAATTGACTAACAATGATGAGGCAAGCTACTGCTACTACTTTTTTGAACATGATAGAGATTGTTAATGGTTAAGTAGCTTTTTATCATATAATTTTAAAGCTCAAAAACGATTTCTAGAATCGGATATTGTGCTTATTCTAGTGTAATGAAATACTATTCTCACTAAGCAATAAATAGAAGTTTTAACAGAGCAATAAATTTCAAATTATCTCAGCCAACAAAAGGCACTATTTCATCAATACTCCAAACTATCAATCAAGTTTTTTATTGTAAAATGATAAGTGCGAGAGACAGATATAACATCTTTATTTTCAAAATGCAACTTCAAACCTTGAGAGTTTCCAGAAGTAGAAACTACTTTTCTTAAATTTACTGCAAAAGAACGGTGGCATCTAGCTAAACCGCTTTGCTCTATTGCTTCCTTTATAGGTTGTCTGAATAAACTAATTTTTGTTTCCCCATCTTTCTCTTCTACTATCTTTATATTGTTCTGATCCGATTCAATATACAATAACTGATCGAAATTAGTTCGAAATTCATCTTGAACTATTGAGGATTTAAAGCTAATTACATCTGGTAAAGATAAGTCGTTACTTTTCTTTTTATACAAGGATTCGTTCAACGCAATAGATTCGGCCAAACGCTTCCGTAAAAGATAATTATGTTGTTGTAACATTCTATAACCAATGGGCAGCGAACTAAACAGAAGAGTATATCCAAAAGTTTGTAATAAGCCCTCCCATTTTAGCTCCATAACATTTTCTAAAATCAAGAAAAGAAACAAAGTCGATGCAATTAGAACTACTTGTAATAAACTCAAACAATATGCTCTAAAAAGCGTCCATTTAGCCTTGATAATGTGCTTCTCAAATCCAACAAACTTGATCAGATAAAAAACAAAGGATGCCAATAGAACCACTCCCGTAATTTCAATTAGCTGATAAATGTCTATGCGATTGCTTTCTCTAAAGAAATAATACATAGCCAGCAATGCAAATAAGCTAAACAACAAACTCATTTTCGCCTCATACTTCCAACCCAAACTATAAGGGTGAACTTCTTTACACTTTGAAAGAAAGCTATTTATTATATGCATTTAATCCCATTTTATGCCACAAAAGTAATTAACCTATGTTACTAGTCACAAATTTATGTTATCGGTAACAAAGCCTTTCTAGTTCTACATTCTTCCTCTATGTTTGTCCTCGACAGCTAATCATTAAGATTCTATTTTAGTCTAAATCTAATTCATAAATTATGAAAAACCCAGCCAACACAAGCCTAACAAAATTGAATTTATCCTTATTAAAATTTGGAACTCTTCAAAGCATTATTATGAGCATCTATCATTTTTATATTCCCTTTCAATTTAACTGGAGCATCTATCTAAAACAAGAAAGCCCTACAATAAATTGGTCTTTATTTTCATTGAATAATTATTTTAGTTTCAATCTATTAATTCTTTCCTTATTCTTAGCCTTTTACATCCTAAAAAGGCCCAATAAGAAAGAAGTAATAAGTGTTCTCAGCCTTCTATTACTTTTATTTTGGTTTTTTAGTATACTGTACCAACTCATTAGTCCAATGCCATTACCAGAAAGTTTAAAATGGATTGAAACAGTATTAATAGGGGTAGCCACTATCAATGGAATAACATTCCTAATACCAACAACCTCATTATTGAAAAACAAATAACAAGCCGATTTCCTATCTAAAACCAATATAAGTATGCGTAATTGTTTGAATTGTAATTTTGATTTTTCTGGAAACTATTGTAACAACTGTGGCCAAAAAAAAATTGAAGGAACGCTTAGCATCAAGCATGTATTTACTGATTTTACTAAAGTCATATTCTTATTTGACACTACTTTATATCATACCCTTAAAGAAATGTTATTACGCCCGGGTAAGCTTTCCCGGGCGTTTTTAGAAGGCAAACAAAAATCATATCTATCTCCTTTCCAATTCTTTCTTTTATTCATGACAATACATCTAATTGTCCTAAATTATTTTGGAGAAAGCATATTTAGTTCAATCAACAATGAACTGCAGCTAAAAGGAGATGACATCAGCAATGTTGAATTAATTCAGAGCTATGTAAGAAAAAACTTAAATGTTTTGTATTTCATTCTAACACCAATCATTGCTCTCTCTATTAAACTTTTTTATAGAAAGATAAAATACAATTATTCAGAAATTTTGATCTTCTCCTTTTACATCATGGGAGTCAGCTTCTTCCTATCCTCCATCATCATTTTGATCAGCCAAATAGAAGCCAAGTTATTCATCCTTAAATCGATGATTATGCTTGTTTATTTCCCCTTTGCAATTATAAAATTCACTCAATCAAAATCAATCATAGGAATTGTAAAGTCATTTTTAACTGTCATACTGAGTTATTTTCTATTTGCTCTTGCGATCCTACTTATCTTCAGCCTCTACGTTTACGCATAACAAATCGCTCTTCTTCAAGCATTTATTACCTCAATACGATTGGAAAATCAATTTCAACATCCGTATCACCAACCACACATGTTCCATCTTTTACGTCTGGTTGATGTTTTAAGGTAACACGAACGATCTTATTAGAAGATATACTAGGGCTTCCAACTGTCCATGAAGATTCTAATCCTACTTCATAGGTCCCATCGCTATCTGTTCTACTAATGTTTAAGCCAGTAAAATTCATAGGTTCAAAGCATATTAAATGCTCATCATCTTCTGCTAAAATTTCTGCCGTAATATCTTCCACATCGTTTGGGTCAGATTCATCTAAAAATGTCAATGATACAGTATAATTCGTATTCGAATTTAACTTAACAGTATCAATAATTGGCACATTTCCTCCATCACCGTCTAAATCACTGAATGAGAAAGTGTCGACCACCATTCCTGCTGCATCTTTAAAAATTAGATTGGCTGTTGTAATTAATTCTTCCTCATTTGGCGTGATTTGAGTTCTGGCTCCTACTGAAGAGTCGTCGTCATCGACACAACCAGTAAAGCATGCTAATAATATGAAGATGTAGTGAGTTATATTTTTCATGATTTTATTTTTTAAAAATTATA
>JAESST010000386.1 GCA_016763995.1 Flavobacteriales bacterium
ATATAATTTTGGCTATAACTAATTGTGAATAGAATAAAGAGAAAAGGAAGAAGTATTAATTTTTTCATATCATTTGGGTTTTATTAAAATTAATAAAAAATTAGCTTGAGATAAAAGTCCTAAAATTTAAGAAGTCAAATCAATATCTATTCCAATTAACTATCTAGTAAAAATAAAAAAGGAGTAGATGAATTCATCTACTCCTTCTCAATAGTACCCTGCACCAGGGTCGAACTCCTGCCGCCTTGCAGTTGGCCTCCTTTCTTTTAGTGTGCAAGTCGCCAAAGCCTAGTCATTACCAAAACTTGAACACCAAAAGGAAGGTCAAGCGGACTTGCTGTAATTTGCTATTTCTGATGAAATGATTTTATCCGCTTGGTCTGCGATAAAGTTTTCTAAATCAACTGATGCGAAGCATACCGAGGGGAAGACGGCGAGCTATTTAACATAGTGTACATTATAGTTGACAGTCTTTTTCTCGTTAAAAATCAATAGGATAAAAGCTGTGCGAAGCGCACCTATAATGCACATTATGTTACTTAGCATCGGAGCCTTTTTAAACCTTATTTTCTGTTGTGGGAACAGCTCTTTTATTCAAAGTGCTGTTATTGGGCTGATCTAAAAATGGGGTTTAAAAAGGCTTGGGGTAGAGCGTGGAAGCCAAGAAAACCAAGAGACTTTTTTGCCTTAGCAAACAATCTTGGTTTTCTTGGCTGTGGGTTATCTCTCAATTATTCTTCAGAAAGAGACTCCAACCTTTTTACAATATCTTCAGGATTAGGAAGTAGCCCCTTCAGTTCTGTTGGTACTGATTTGCTCAAAGAGTAATCTGCTACGCCAATTGGAGTATCAGCACTTTTTAACGCATACTCAACCACTATTCTATCCTTGGTCTTGCAAATAATAATTCCAATAGAAGGATTTTCGCTTTTCGTTTTAACAGTCTCGTCTAAAGCAGTGAGGTAAAACTGCATTTGTCCCGTATGTTCCGGTTTAAATTCAGTAGTTTTTAATTCTATAGCTACTAACGCCTGTAACTTTCTATGATATAGTAATAAGTCAATAAAAAACTCTTTTTCTCCTACTTTCAATTTATACTGATTGCCCAGAAAGGCATAATCGCCTCCCATTTCTAGTAGAAAACTTCGTATGTTTTTAACGAGTCCTAACTCTAATTCACGTTCATCATACGGTTCTGACATTCCTAAGAAATCAAAGCTATAACTATCCTTGACTGCTAACTTTCCCTGATATTTATGTTTCTCTTCTAATGATTTATCGAAGTTCGTTTGATTTAGTAAGAAACGTTCATAAGCTCCACTTTCTATTTGATGGATCAACACCTCTTTTGTCCATCCATACTTCTTGGTCATTTTCATGTAAAACTCTCGCTCTAAATCATTTTTACATTTTTCAAGAATAGCTATATTATGACTCCACCCAATTTCTCGCACTATTGGTGCGAGCTTTGTATTTAATTCATATTCAGAGAAAAGATTTCTCATTCTCCATAAATTACTACTTGAATATCCTTTTACTCCGGGGAACTCTTTTTGTAAATCGTTCGCTAGAGTTTCTACAATCGATTTACCCCAACCATGCTGATCTTGCTTCTCTATTATCATTTTCCCTATCTGCCAATAAAGAGTTATCAATTCTTTATTTACAGCCTTTAATGCTCGATGTTGAGATTGATATACTTGCTCTTTTATCTCTTCTAAAAACGGTTGATATAACGATTGTTCTACTTCATTCATGATCTCACAAACTTAAATTTTATTCTTGCTCCTTCTTTTTAATCTACTTTCAATTTCTTAATCGTTGTTTTCGTTAAGCCTGTCAGTTCAACGATCTCTTCTATTGGATAGCCTTTTGCTTTCATTGCTTTTGCCATTTCTGTTGCTTTCTCTTTCAAGCCTTCTTCTTTCGCAGCCTTTTCAAATCGTTGTTTGATGATGTATGGCGGAACGTATTTTAAACTCATTCCCAGTTCTTCGATTAAGCCCTCATCGTTAAAACTGTAATGGCTTTTCTCACTAATGATGATATGATCAATTAGAATGAGGTTTGTGATTCTTCCCACTTGAATCAATCGGTCTGTAATGTCTTTATCTGCTTCACTTGGCTCTAGTTCTCCGCTTGGGTGATTGTGTACAATGATGAGCTTCACTGCTTGTTTTTGCAAGGGAATGCTAAAAACATCGGTCGGTTCTACTAGGGTGCGATTTGCTGTTCCGAGACTCACCAGTTCTATGTTGATAATCCGATTGGCAGTATCTAAGCTAATCGTCCAGAGGTGTTCTTTGTTGCGATCTGTTTTGCTTTCTCGGAGCAGTATTTTCTGCATGATCTCAAATAGATCCTGTGAACTCTTGATTTTCTTTTTTTGTGATTCGCTCAATTTGATTTTCATTCTGATTCACTTGTAAAGTTAGTGCTTTGGCTTTGTTTAGAAAGGGCTGTAAATATTGATGTCTTCTTGTAAACTGGTCAAATCGTTGATCAGATACTTTTCAGTTGATTTTATGTTCTTATGTCCCGCTCTATATTGAACTTGCCGTAAGTTGTAGCGTTTTAACCAGTAAGTAATAACACTTGCTCTGATCTGTTTACTTGAACTGACTTTTGGATTTTGAATTCGTAGTTTCTTCATCAGTTTTACTATCACAACATTTAAATTTTTACTGCCTAAGTTGTAGCTAAAAAAAAGTTGATTGCTTTCTATTGCTTGTCGTTCTAATGCTTCTGTTCTAATCTCTTTTACATATTCCATCAAGTCATAAAGCTGTTCACTTTCTAAAGCAATTATCCGTTCCTGGTTCTTTCTACTTGCTCTGATGTAGATCTTTCCTTCTCTCAATTTTAGATCCTCGCATTCTATTCTGGTTAATTCTCCGTTGGTCAAGCCTTGGAACACCATTAAACCTAACATTGCTTTATTTCGCTTTTGGGTAAACTGACTGTTCAAATGCCAATTGTGAGTTTCATTGAGTTTATTGTTTGCTGCTAATTCGTAGTCTTGGTATAACTTTTTTAATTCTTCTGCTTCTAAAATGGAATAGAGTTTATTTTGTTGAACTCCTTTGATCTTTAGGTTTCCAATGGGATGATCTGTCCTTATTCCTGTTTTGATGATGTAGTGATAATAGTCTTTAAAAGTGCCTACTCTTAATTGGATTGTTACTTGCCGCAGTCCTTTGTTTTGGAGTTCTTGGATATAATCAATCAGGTCTTTGTATGCTAACTCTTCAGTTTTCTTTTCTAGTTTTTGACTCCACACTCTTAGTTGATTTAAATACAATTCTTTGATGGCAATACTCTTTTTGCTGTTGCCTTTTTCTTGTAGGTGTTGCTTAAATGATTTCATTGATTCAGAGTATTACTGTTTCCTTAATTATCTCCTGACATTGTCAGGTGCGTGTATATCTGAGTACTGTTTAAACTACTGTGTCCTAAAAACCGTGATATCTGTTCGATCTTCATTCCGCCTGATAAAAGATGTGTCGCAATGCTATGTCTTAGATTGTGTAAACTGACTTTCTTGTCTTGTAAACTGCTCATTTCACTTGCTTTCTGAAGTTCTTTTAGTCTTAGGTGTAAACCGCCATCGTGTAAATGATTCCCGTATTTGCTGATAAAGAAGTAATGTGACTTTTTACTCTTCAATAACTCTTTTCGTCCTTCGCTTAGGTAATCGCTAAATGCTCTTCCGGTGTTTTGAGTAAAGGGAACTTTGCGCTCTTTGTAGCCTTTACCTTTTTTTACATGGAGTAGTTTTTGGTCTAAATCAAGATCACTTACTTTTAGATTATTGCCTTCGTTTCTTCTTAATCCACAGTGATAAAAAACGCATAACATCGCTTTATCTCTTTGGCCAATCGCTTGTTGGAATTCTACCGTCATTTTGGGTTTGGGTTCTTTGGCTGATTGGTCGATGACTTCAAATAAGTGCTTGACTTCTGCTATCGTCAATACTGTTCTGGTCTGACTTTCTACTGCTTCGCTCTTTTGCTCAAAGTAGGGGAGTTGGTGATTACCCATTTGTCTTAAGTAATCCATAAATCGGTGGATCGCTTCTCGATGCTTGTTAATGTAGGCTGCACTTAATCCACCGCCGTATTTGTAATTCTTTCTGCTTCTTAACTTGTGGTAGTAGTCGTAAATATGTTCTGTTGTCAGTTGTTTGATTTGAACTACTTTTTCTTGTTCTAGGTAGTATAAAAACTCTCTAATGTGATTGGGTAATTGGTAAATGATCTGCTCAGAGTAACCTAAAATGTCTAACCATTCTTTAAAGTTCAGCTCAAGTTCTTGGTAAGATTTGTTTTTTAATTTTAGGTTTTTCATGGTCTCTTTTTACCCTTACATCCATTTTCTATTCCTACTGGGCCACCCCATCATCTACATTGGTTTCCTGATCGTTAAGTGGCCCAATAGCACTTTGGGCCAGCTCCGGGCCAGCTTCACTATTTTTTAGCTTTTTTAGTACTTCATCTAGCTCGTTATTAATCTCTTCTTCTATGTTTTCTACTTTGGCTAAACCGCTTAATTGGTAATCGTGCTTCTTAGTCTTCTTGTCTTTTTCTACCAACAAATAGCCCATTTCTACCAATTGATAATGGTATCGCTTAATACTCGTTATCGGCTTTCTCATGCTTCGGCTGATTTCTCTGTTGCCAAATTTCATTTGCCCTTTTTCTTTTAACCAAAGCTTTAATTGTTCTAAGCAATTCCGACAGCCGCCACTCAGTTCATCACTCTTTCGAAGTAGAATTTCTTTTAGTAATTCGTTGGCATTTTCAATATCTTCTATCGTAGTTTCTATATAAATTTCTCCTGTTTCTTCGTCTGCTTTTTGTGCTCTTTGCTTTTGATGATAGAAGGTGACCGCCTCTATAAATTGCAAGTAGTGAGCGTTACTTCTTCGAGGTTTAAACACTTTTTCGGGGAGATTCAATAAGGGTGCAAAGGGGTTAATGACTTTAATTGATTCTAATGTTTTTTGACTGTTGCGCAGAAGCTCCGCAGCTTTTTGTTGTTCTTCTTCATTTATAATGCCTGCGGAGACTCTCCGCTGATAATCCATGATCTTGCTGTCTTGTTCTTTGCTTTCATCGAGGTAGATTAGGAAAGAACGGTTGGCATTGTCTTCGTATAGCTTTTCTTTGGTAGTACATCCTGCAACACTTACAGGGCCTTCTACTACTAAATGTTTGGTGCCTGAATTCCCTTTGCTGTCTTTATGGGTGATCGTTTTTGAGATTCTTTTTTTAGATTGTAATTCTCTTAATGGATACAAGGAATTCACTGCGCCGTCTAAGTCTTCGATCAAGATTAATTTATTCGCTAGTGCTTTGCGTTCAAAATAGTAAAAAGCATTTTCTGATAGTGTGGTTAATTCTAGCTTATCTTCTTCAGGTATCAGCTCGGCTACTTTTTCTTGTAAATGAGTTTTGCCTAAGCCACTTCCGCCTAAACTTATGATGTGCAAAGGGTTTACCATCTTTCTAGAAGTAAAAATCAAATACATTAAAAGCCGATTATCGGCCTCTCCTACTATTCCACTTTTACCTATTAAGTCATTCGTTCTTTCTAATAAATTGGGCTGTTGTAAAAAGTCTTCTGCTGCTTTACTTTCTTGGACTGTTAATACTTTGGGCTGGTAGATTTCTACTTCTTGTTTCTTTTGCTCATTTAATCGGTATTCTTCTAATTGCTCGGTTAAGTCTTCTAAACTGCTTCTTAAAATCGTGGTGCCTATCTCTAATCTAACGGCTGCTTTGCGGATAATTCGTTCTACTGCGTCGTCGTGGTATAAGTCTGAACTATCACGGATAGCAACTTTATTCTCAGGGTCATTTCTCTTGATCTTTAGCGTTACTCTCAATCGTTCTAAACCTTCAATCTTAATGCCGCCTAGTAGATCG
>JAESST010000387.1 GCA_016763995.1 Flavobacteriales bacterium
GTCAAATAGAAACCAAAGCGATGTTATCTCGAGAGTTATTGGTACCCGATACTACATTAGAAAACAAAAAAATCAACAGAAGAGCCGAAATTGAGTTGATTAAATAATAGAGTTATAAATTAGTAGTGGAGCCCTGTGGTTTGCAATAAAGCAAATGGCAGAGCTTTTTAGTTGATTGGTTATTTTGAGTTGAGATGAGCAAGAATGGAAATGTAGATAAAGAGCTTGTAGCTAGTAATATAAAATAAAATTCAAAAATAAGTTCAATAATAGATTACTTTGTAGACGACCGGTCATATATTTGCAGCGAATTTTAGAAATGATTGAAACAATAGATCAAAGTAGCAAGTCAGATTACCTTTTATGCAAAGGGATGGAGATCATGTGGTCTAAAGGCTATAATGCAACAAGTGTAAATGATATAGTCAAAGCGGCTGAAGTTCCAAAAGGTTCCTTCTATTTTTATTTTAAGAGCAAAGAAGACTTTGCGATTAAAGCATTGGAAAAATACTTTTCGATGCATTTTACTCCCGCTAACAAAATTTAAAGAATACAGAAAAATCCCCTAAAGAGCGATTGATAGAGTTTCATGAGTTTCGGATTAAGACCCTAAAAGATGAAATGAATTGCAAAATGGGATGCATGGCATGTAATCTGGGAAGTGAGATGGCCGAGCATAGTGAAAACATTAGAAAGGTAATTGAGCAACAGCAGGAGCAGATTGTAAATGAACTGGTAGCGATAATGGAAGATGCTCAAAAGTTGGGAGAGATAAATGCAACGATGGATGTAAGAAGCGTTGTTGAGTTTATAGAAGATGCTGGAAAAGGAGCAATGATAACTATGAAAGAAAAGAAAAGTGCGGAACCAATAGATAATTTCTATAAGATGATTCGGACATACTTCTTGACATAATTTTTTTTTTGCACAATAAATAGATGACCGGTCAGTTATTGTGCGAATTGACAAAATATAATAGTTGACCGGTCAAATATAAAAAATAAAAAGATGTCCCAATAAGATATTCTTAATCGTCATAACACAAACAATAATCAAACACAAACAAATAAATCAAATTAAATGAGCACTTTAGGTAAAGTAAAAAATACTACCAATGCGTTTGCCCAAAAATGGGCAAGCGTTATTGTTAAATTCAAATGGCCGGTACTAATTGGGTCTCTTCTTCTTGTAGTGGGCTTAGCTTCTCAAGGAAAGATGGAATTCGACGGAGATTACCATGTATTCTTTAGTGAGGCTAACCCTGAGCTAGAAGCTTTCGATGCTCTTCAAGAAAAATACACCAAGGATGATAATATTGTTTTGGTATTAGCACCCAAAAATGGAGATGTATTTACTAAAGAGAATCTAGCAGCTATTGAAGAATTAACCGCGGAAGCGTGGAATACTCCCTATTCTTCTAGAGTAGACGCGATTACTAATTTTCAGTATTCGAGGGCAGTTGGAGATGATTTATATGTAGATGATTTGTCCTATGAATCTGCAACAAAAACAGCATCCGAGATAAAAGAAATAAGGGAAGTTGCTCTTAAGGAACCTTTATTAATTCATAGAATTATTAATGAAACTGGTAGTGTAACAGCTGTTAATATTACGGTTAAACTGCCGGGAGAGAATATGGCAGCTGAAATTCCTGAGGTAACAATTGCAACTAGAGAAATGGTCGCAAAATTTCAAGAAAAACATCCTCAGTTTGATATTTATACTACAGGACTTGTTCCTTTAAACACCGCATTTTTTGAATCATCGCAAAAAGATTTAGCATTAACTGGACTTATGCTAATAATTATAGTCTTAACCACTTTAATTCTTACTCGAAGTGTTTGGAGTATGATTGCGACACTAGTAGTTGTTCTTTTTTCGATTATGAGTGCGGTTGGGTTTGTAGGAATAATGGGAATTAAATTAACTCCTCCTTCTGCGGTTTTTCCAACCATGATATTAACCCTCGCGGTCGCAGATAGTATTCATATTCTGGTCACGATGCTCCAGAAAATGAGGAAGGAAGGCTATTCGAAAAATGATGCAATTGTAGAATCTATCAGGTTAAATTTCATGCCTGTATTTATTACTAGCTTAACTACAGTAATTGGATTTTTAACTTTGAATTTCGGTGAAGTTCCTCCATTTTGGGATTTAGGAAACATTACAGCATTTGGAATGGGAATGGCATTCCTATTTTCTACAACCACACTTCCTGCATTAATGGCAATATTTCCTGTTAAAGCAAGTGCAAAAGCAATAGAAAAAGAAGCTAAGAGCAGTAATTTGTATTTAAAAATGGGCGAATTTGTTACAAAACAACCACTTCGCTTAACAATAATCTCTTTTCTAGTGATTGGTGTTTTAACTTTTGTTGCAAGAAAGAATGTGTTCAATGACGAATTTGTTGAATATTTCGACCAATCTGTGAAATTTAGAACCGACAGTGATTTTATAAACGATAACTTAACTGGATTCTATAATGTTGAATTCTCTGTAGGTAGTGGAGAAAGTGGAGGGATTAACAATCCTGGGTACCTAAAAAAGCTGAACGAATTTGAGGATTGGCTTTACACCCAGTCTGAAGTAGTTCATGTAAATGCTTTTAGTGAAGTGGCTAGACGTGTAAATAGATCTATGCATGGAGATAGCGCACAGTATTACAGAGTTCCTGATAGTAGAGAAGAAGCAGCTCAATACTTATTATTGTATGAATTATCTTTACCCTTTGGTTTAGACTTAAACAATCAAATCAACGTAGATAAGTCAGAGTCAAGAGTTACAGTAACCATTAAAAACCTATCAAGTGTAGAAATGATTGCTTTCTCTGAAAGAGCAGAAGATTGGTTAGAAACTAACGCTCCGAAGTCGATGCATGCATTAGGAGTAAGTCCTACATTAATGTTTTCTAAACTTGGATTTCGACAAGCAGATAGTATGTTTAATGGTAACATTTTTGCACTTATACTTATTTCTCTTGTATTGATGTTCGCATTAAGAAACTTCAAACTAGGGTTGTTAAGTGTTATTCCCAACGTTACTCCAGTATTGGTAGGTTTTGGAATATGGTGGCTGTATAAAGGAACAATTAATACAGGAATGGTAATTGTATTTAGTATGACCTTAGGTATTATTGTAGATGATACTGTTCACTTTATGAGTAAATTCTTGAGAGCGAAAAATGAATTAGCTTACGACTCTAAGCGGGCTGTTATCTATGCATTTGAAACAGTAGGGAAAGCCTTGGTAACAACAACAATAGTATTGTTGGCAGGTTTTGCTGTACTTTCAACTTCATCATTTGCATTAAATAGCTATATGGCACGAATTACAGTGATTATTATTTCAGCTGCATTAATCATCGATTTTATCTTATTGCCTTCTCTTCTGATATTAGTTAGCAAAAAGAGCGATGCGAAAATTTTAGAAACACAAAATCAATAACAACAACAACAATCAAATAACGATGAAAAAATTAATCTTAACAGCATTAACCCTAGTGTCGGTTAACCTAATGTATGCACAAAGTGCAGAACAAAAAGGACTTGAAATAGCAAAAGCTGCCGAAGCAGCTGATGAAGGATTTGGAAGTTCTACCGTAGAATTAAAAATGACCTTAAAAAACAAAAATGGTCAAACAAGTGAAAGAAGTTTAACAACTAGAACTTTGGAATTGACAGAAGATGGTGATAAATCGCTAATTGTTTTTGGAAGTCCTAAAGATGTGAAAGGAACTGCAACCTTAACTTTTACACACAAGACAACAGCAGACGATCAGTGGTTATTTCTTCCTTGAATTAAAAGAGTAAAGAGAATTTCTTCAGATAACAAGTCAGGCCCATTTGTGGGAAGTGAATTTGCTTATGAAGATTTATCTTCTCAAGAAATAGAAAAGTACTCGTATAAATTTTTGGAAGAAAAAGGAGATTTATTGATAGTAGAGCAAGATCCAACAGATCCTAAATCTGGTTATACTAGAAGAATTGTTACCTATAATAAGGGCAAGGGATACAGAATAGAGAAAGTTGAGTTTTACGATAGAAAGAACGCTTTGTTAAAGACCTTAAAGTATACTGATTATAATGTATACAAAAAGAAGTTTTGGAGAGCTAAGACTTTCACTATGGTAAACCACCAAAGTAATAAGGAGACGATTTTGAACTTTAGGAATTACGATTTTGATGCTGGTCTAACAGAGGACGATTTTACTCAAGTAGCTTTGAAAAGAGCCGGACGATAATCAACTCTGAAATAGCACCTGATGTTGCAGATTCATCAGGTGCTATTTTAAATTATATTATAAATGAAGTATTATATAGTCGTTCTTTTGATGTCGTTAGGCCTGATTACTCAGGCACAGACAGAGAAGAAGAAAAAAAAATTCAAGCAGGAGTTTGAATTAGAGATAGAGGGAGAGTATCGTTACTTTTTCGATGACGCAGCATTCCCTGATCAAAAGGATCATTTTCCTGCATTGTCTATTCAACCTGAATATTCACTAAGTTGGAATAGAGGGAGAGAAAGTATCAATGCAATTGGTTTTTTGCGGGTGGATCAGGATGACTCTAGAACACATTGGGATATTCGTGAGCTTTACTATCAAAAAGCTAAAGGAAAGTGGGAGTTAAGTATAGGAGCAAAGAAAGTGTATTGGGGAGTTGCAGAAAGCAATCATTTGGTAGATGTTATTAATCAAACAGATCAGGTAGAAACTTTTGATGGTGAGGAAAAGTTGGGACAGCCGATGGTTCAATACAGTTACTCAACTGATAAGTATGGAACCTTTGATTTATTTTATTTGCCCTATCATAGAAGAAGAACCTTTGCAGGTAAATATGGAAGATTGAGGTTTGGGGAAGTGATTGATAAAGATGATATTAAATACGAGAGTGCTGCAGAAGAATTTAGACAGGACTTTGCTTTTCGCTGGTCGCACTATTTTGGGATAATGGATATTGGAGTTTCTCATTTTTATGGCTCGGGTAGAGAGCCGTTGTTTGCCTTTAAACCAAATGGAGAGATTAATTCTTTTTATCCGGTTATGAATCAAACAGGATTGGACCTTCAAATTACTCATTCTGCCTTTCTTTGGAAGTTTGAAACAATATACAGAGACACAGAGTCTCAAGATTTTTTTGCACTTGTAGGAGGGGTAGAGTATACCTTTAGTAACATCAAGAAAAAGGGAATAGATATAGGAGTTTTAGGCGAGTACCTTTATGATGAGAGAGGTAAATACGCCCTAAGTGCGTTACAAAATGATGTGTTTTTTGGTAGCCGTATTGCCTTTAATGATTCGCATGATACCTCTATTTTATTTGGTGGAATATTAGATCTAGATAAAGAAACTAGGATAGTTAGTGTTGAGGCATCGAGAAGGATTAGAAATAGCGTAACCGCGGAAATTGAAGGGCGGTTTTTCTCAAAAGTGGATTCGGAAGAATTGATTTTTTCAAACTTCAAACAGGATAGTTTTTTGAGAATATCAATTTCTAAATATTTATAACCTGAGCTCGGTTCTTTAAATAATAATCGAACTCAGGCGTATAGAAAGAGATAAAATAGAATCACTAATAGGGAATGGAGGCTTTTTAAAAAGGAGTTTCAGGAGCCTCTACGTAATTTTTCAGAAGCTTTAAGTCGTATTATTTAAGTTGGTCAACCTTACTTTTTAATTCTAATAACATAGTTGAAAGTTCGTTCACTGAAAGGTCTTCTTTTGTATTCGAATCAGGAAGATTAAAAGTTAAATAGCCTTTTGCTTTCCAAACTTCTTGTATATCATTTACATGAATTTCAAAAGGAGAGTATTCCTTATTATCAGAATGAAGCTCTAAAGAATGATTGCTTTCTAAATTGTTGATGGCGCGTTTATAAACGATTCCTTCTTCTTTCGAAACAATAATATAGCTTTCTCCAGATTTTACCCAATTCCAATTTTCTAGATATTCTGCCAATACATAACTTTCAGGTTGAATGGGAAGCATACTATCGCCCTTAATCTGAAAAGCGCGGTATGTGCCTTGCGAAAGCTCTTGCACAGGGATACTAAATTGGGGAAGATTCTCTATAAAATCAATGTCTTCAAAACTGTTCATATATCCCGCTGCAGCTTTTATTGGAACAAGGGGGATTTGCTCCTCATTGTCCTTGCTTACTACGATTGGTAAAATCCGAAGGTCACTCCCATCAGATTTTTTTATTAACAATTCGGAACCTTTACTTAAGTTTTTCTGTAAAAGATAATCGAGGGTAATTTGAAAGAAATGGGCAATGTTTTGCGGGGTTTCGAACTTCGGCTCAGCTCTACCTTCTTCATAGGAGCCAATAATTGGACGATTAACACCAATTTTATTGGCAAAGTCGGTTTGAGATAAACTCGATTTCTTACGGAGGAATTTTAAGTTTTCTTTAAAGTAATTCAAAATAAATGCTAAAAATATTAGTAAACTAAAAAATA
>JAESST010000388.1 GCA_016763995.1 Flavobacteriales bacterium
AAGGCTGATCTGTGATAATACTTAATAACTCTTCTGAACCGATTATGTAGGCAAGGAAGATGTTTGAGATTAAAAATGAAATGAAAAAGAAAACTAGGTGCTTAGCTCCTTTTTTTTTGATTTTTTCGCTATCCCATGGACCCTTATTAAGTTTCTGTTGTTGTTTGTAGTCCCCTTCAATCCAGTATTCTATTTTTCTAAAAACCATTTCCATAAAAATGGTTTGTGGGCAAATCCATCCGCAGAAAATTCTTCCAAAAACAACAGTAAAGAGCACCACAAAAACAATAAAAGCCAACATGACCAAGACAAATATGTAGAAATCTTGCGGCCAAAATACTTGTCCGAAAATGATGAATTTTCGTTCAATAATATTGAATAACAAAAGGGGTCTTCCGCTTATTTTTATGAATGGGCCACTAAAAAGCAGTGTTAATAAAAGAACGCTTACCCAAGTTCGAGCATTATAATATTTGCCTTTTGGCTTTTTTGGAAAAATCCATTTTCTGTCTCCTTCTTCGTTAATGGTGCCAATCGAATCTCGAAAACTTTGATCCATATAGTTGCCCTTTTCATCCATGCGCTTATTGTTCGCTTGCTACTTCTGTGCTATCTGTTGCTACAAGCTCTTGTTCTACCTCTGCTTTCTCTTCTTCTATATATTTTGGACCTTGTGGACTTTTTGCATTGGGTGGATTTGTTCCTTGTAAGCTCAACACATAACTTGCTACTTTCTGTAGTTGACTTGGGTTAAATTGACTTTGCCAAGCAATCATTCCTTTTGCAGGAATTCCATATTTAATGGATTTAAACACATTTTTAATTCCTCCTCCATGAACCCAATATTCATCGGTTAAGTTGGGGCCGGCTCCACCTTCTCCTAATTGACCATGACAAGTAGCGCAGTTTCCTTTAAAGATGGCTGCTCCTTTCTCGATGGTTGCAGCATCAATTAGATAAACAACATTGTCTTCTGTAATAGATTCTGTTGCATTTGCCATCATGCTTTCTTTTTTTGCTGTAGCGGCTTCAATTTCTGTTAAATATTCAGCAATTTGTAATTGACCATCTCCTGAAATGTGATAACGGAAAACGTAGATAAAAGAAAATACAATGGTTGCATAAAACATGTACTTCCACCAAGGAGGTAAATTATTGTCTAATTCTCTAATGCCGTCATAGTCATGATCCAGCATAATATCTACCTCCATTTCAATGGGAGTGTTGTCGGTTAAGTTCAACGATTTAAACAGATCTACTCTTTCAGTTGCCTCTTCAAAGCTTTCTCCTCTTTGGATACGGATTAGTGTATTTAACGATTTAAACAAAATGCCAATTACAATAGCAAGCAGCAGAATAAGGCTAATGAGCGTCCAAAAAAGCTGGTTACTTAAAATAAAAATAGGAGTTGTTGGCGTTGAGTTTTCTGCCGCTTGAGCAGTAAAACTCAACGCGCCTAACAAACACAGACTAATAATTTTTTTGCTTGTCGAATGATCTTTTTCTTCTTGTTTTGGTTTACCAATTGCTTCGATACTATTGGCTAGAACTTTGGCGATTACCAAGAGCAATACAATTACTCCCACTAAAACTGCAGTTAATATTGCATCGGAGATACCACTTGCCTTGGCTATGCTATTGTTGGCAAAGCCGACCGTGGGTATGCCTAAAAAAAGAAGGGCAAATATTTTATACGGTTTCATGATTTGAGTTTTAAAGATTGGTAGAAGTTTCATTTTCTTTATCTCCATCTTCTAATGGAAGTGCAGAAAGCATGTTTACTTCTGCCTTTTGCATTCTGGCTACCCAAATAAACAGCACACAAAAAAAGATGAAGAAGATGAGGAAGGAAATAATAGGGAAGATTTCAATTCCCATAATGGTTTCCATATTGTGTTTAATGAACTTTAGCATGGTGTTTATTTTTTAGTGATTTGGCCTTTTTCAATATCAACTCCTAGTCGTTGTAGATATGCGATTAAGGCAACTATTTCTCTATCAGGGCTAACTTCGAATCCATCTTCTTCTAAAATTTTTCTCATGTCTTCTACAATCTCGTTCGCTTGTTGTATTACATCGGCATTTGCCTTTTCGGGATAATCTTTGTCATAAGGAACGCCTAGTGTGATCATGGCTCTGATTTTTGGAGCTGTCATACTTGTGTCATAAGTCTTGTCTAATAGCCAAGGATATGAAGGCATGATAGAACCTGGAGAGAGTGACCTAGGATCATACATGTGTTTGAAATGCCAAGAGTTTGGCTTCCTTAACTTGCTGCTTCCTTCTCTTGCTAAATCTGGTCCTGTTCGTTTAGAACCCCATAAGAACGGATGATCGTATACAAATTCTCCAGCTTTTGAATACTCCCCGTAACGTTCTGTTTCTGAACGGAAAGGGCGAATCATTTGACTGTGACAGTTGTTACATCCTTCAGAAATATAGATGTCTCTACCATGTAATTCAAGAGGAGTATATGGTTTCACACTTTTGATGCTTGGAATATTAGAATCTATTAAGAAGGTTGGAACCATTTCAATAATTCCACCAATTAGAATCACAACCAGAGATCCAATTAACATCATGGTTGGTTTTCTTTCAAACCATCTGTGCCAGTGCTCATCCTTATAATTTTTAGCAATTGGCTTCAAGGGCATTGCTTCTGCCTCTTCATTGGCAGTAAATGTTCCTGCTTTAGCCGTTTTAGCAAGGTTGATAACCATTGAGATAACACCAATGTAGTACATCAAACCACCAACAGCTCTGTAAGTATACATTGGAATAATATTGGTGACTGTTTCTAAGAAATTAGGATACTTTAAGAAACCATCACTGGTAAAATCGTTCCACATTTGACTCTGAACGAATCCTGCCCAATACAAGGGGATGGCATAAAACAATATTCCTAAGGTGCCAATCCAAAAATGGAAGTTGGCCATTTTCTTAGAGTATAATTTGGTGTTGAATAATCTAGGCCATAAAAAATATAGCATACCAAAGGTTAGGAAGCCATTCCAGCCTAATGCTCCAACATGAACGTGAGCGATAATCCAGTCAGTATAGTGGGCTATGGCATTTACATTTTTTAAAGCAAGCAAGGGTCCTTCAAAAGTTGACATACCATATGCGGTAATGGCTACTACCATAAATTTCAACACAACACTATCTCTTACTTTATCCCATGCTCCACGCAGCGTTAATAGTCCGTTGATCATTCCACCCCATGATGGAGCAATGAGCATTATGCTAAATACGACGCCTAAAGTTTGAGCCCAATCAGGGAGTGCTGTATACAATAGGTGATGTGGTCCAGCCCAGATGTATAAGAAAATTAATGCCCAAAAGTGAATGATGGATAATCGATAAGAGAAAACAGGACGATTAGCCGCTTTAGGAACAAAATAATACATGAGCCCTAAATAAGGAGTGGTTAGGAAAAATGCTACAGCATTGTGCCCATACCACCATTGTACTAGAGCATCTTGAACACCAGCGTACCAAGAATAACTTTTCGTTAAGCTAATCGGAAGTTCAAATGAATTTACTAAGTGAAGAACCGCAACTGTTACGAAAGTTGCTATGTAGAACCAAACGGCAACATATAAGTGTCTTTCTCTTCTTTTTAAAAATAGTGGCAAATAAATTCCATCCAAATACTACCCATATAATGGTAATAGCAATGTCAATAGGCCATTCTAATTCAGCATATTCTTTTGAAGTAGTAATTCCTAAAGGAAGGGTAATAACTGCGGAAACAATAATGGTTTGCCATCCCCAGAAGTTGATTTTACTCAACAAGTCACTATACATTCTAGTTTTTAGCAGCCGTTGTAGGGAGTAATATACTCCTGTAAATATTCCGTTTCCAACAAAAGCAAAGATCACTGCATTGGTATGCAGTGGCCCAACTCTACCAAACGAAGTGTATTCAATTCCAAAATTTAAAGATGGGAAAATGAATTGAAAGGCTACCAGAAGCCCAACGAGCATTCCGATTGAGCCCCACAAGATGGTTGCATTCCCAAACATTCGGACGATGTTGTTATCGTAGCTAAATTTTTCGATTTTCATAACTGATTTGATTAGAGCTTAGGTTCTTTGGTTTTTTTCGGTGTTGGTTTTTTGTCGTCGAACAGCATTCGAATTGACGGAGTGTAATCATCTTCATATTGCCCCGATTTAACAGACCAGAAAAAGGCAGCTAAAAAGAATAAAGCAACGACTAGGCTAACAAGGATTAAGATGATGAGAACACTCATAGAATATTTTTTGTAAAGGTGATGGGCTAGGGAATCTTAAAAAATGATATTTATCACCTTTTGAATTGTACTTCGCAATCTGCAGATTTTGAATCTAATAGAGGGTGCACGAAAACGATTTCTTGTCTGCAGGCTCTGAACACTTCCCACTTTACTACTCGTTCAATGTTAAGGTGCAAACTAACTGTGCTGTTATAGAAAGAATTAGTGATTTGATGAAAACCCATGTTATCGTTCAAATAAGTTGATTCTCCTGCTTTTAAGGTCAGGCTTCCTTTTTTGTGACAACAGCTTTTGTCTCTATCTATTTCATAATTCTGAATTGTTAGCTCTCCTTCCAGTACTTTAATCCATCCTTCTTGAAATTGGAAAGAGTGGATAGGGGAACTATGTTCTTTTTGCCAACACATGAGTAGAAGCTCATATTCATCGCAGGCTGAAATGCAGTTTCGTGTGTACCGATTATCTCTCCAGGTGCAGAAATTTTCCCATTCAGATTTAGGCAATTCAATGGCATGAAAGAACTCATCATATCCTCCATACCCTGGGCCTAGATTTAGATTTTTGTTGAGCTGATCGATGCTTGTAATTTTTACAAAGGCCATACTTTTCAATTTAAGTGAAGATTTGAAAGCAAAGCTAGCCGGCATGCATTCCTGATAAAATGATAATTATCATATTAATCAAATTACTTAGGTCTCACCTTTGTTGGAAGATCAATAGATAAGAAAGAAGCATAGTAATTTTAATATCAACCGAGATGTTGAAGGAAGAATTATTTCTTACCGTTAGAAAACAAAAAAACTTGAACAGATGAAAACGATAATTATTCCAACAGATTTTTCTAAAAATGCCTTGAAAGCATTTGATTTTGCTAGTGATTTTTTTACAGGATCAGATTACCAATATTTAATTTGTACTACTTACACTATTCCTAGTGGCGGAACGAGTAGTTTATTCTCGCTATTGGAGCAGTTGAGGTTGCAAGCGGAAGAAGAAATGAATCAATTTATGGAGTTGATTAAAAAAGATTATCCCTTGATTTATCAATCGTCCAAAAGCTTTGTGTTACAAGGGTGGTTTACAGGTCAAGTAAATGCTTTGGCTCAGGAGGAGATGGCTGATTTTGTAATTATGGGAACAAAAGGAGCTTCTGGAATGAAAGAAGTTTTACTGGGTAGTCATGCTGCGGATTTGATCAATGACTTGAGTATTCCAGTTTTTGCAATTCCTTTTGAATACGAGAAAAGCAAGCTTAAAAGTATTTTATTTAGTTACGATGGGAATAGCTTAACTGACAAAACCGTATCGTTTATTAATGGTCTTTCCAAGGGGTTTGACTTGCCCATTAATTTGTTTCATGTTCGCAGAAAAGCAGATGCTCCCATTCAAAATTGGGGAGCAATTGAAGATCAGTTTAATAACCGTCATATTTCATTGTATGAAGCTTTTGCAGATACTTATGAAGAAGGCTTGAAAAGTAAAATTGCAGATTTGAATGCTATCCTGGTATTAGTAAGCCGGAAGAAATCCTTTTGGGATCGATTAATGAAGCGTGGTCAGAGCAAAAAAGCGATTATGCATTTACATATGCCCATGTTAGTTTTGCCAGAAAAAGGATAAGAATTAAAAGGAGAAATTATTTTTTACTTAGTTGCCATCCTCTTAGGTTTACAGCTATACTTACAAATGCTACGACAGTAATTGAACTAATAGGCATTAGAATGGCTGCAAAAACGGGAGAAAGCAAACCTTGCATTGCATAGCTCAATCCTACAATATTGTACAAGAAAGAGATGATGAAGCTTAAGATTACAATATTCTTACTACTCTTTGCCAACTTTAAAAATTGCTGAAGGTGTTCAAATTTGCGTCCACTGATAATAATATCACAAGCAGGAGAAAATGCATTTACATCTTCCGTGACTGAGACGCCAACTTGAGCCTCTCTTAAAGCTCCCGCATCATTTAATCCATCGCCAACCATCATCACCTGCTTGTTCTGGTTTTTCAATGATCGAATTATTTTTAGCTTATCTTCTGGGCTCTGGTTAAACAAGAGTAAACTATTGTCTGGAAAATATTCTTGTAGGACAACTTTTTGAGCCTGATTGTCACCTGAGATCACTGTAAGAACAAATTTTTTGGAAAGTGAGGAAATGAGTTGCTTTAAATTTTTTCGATACTCATTTTTAAAATTGAAAACGCCTAGGACAGTACCATTTTTCTCAAAAACTACTTCTGTTTTAGTGTCTTGAGAGCTTTTGTTTTGAATCCATTGCGTAGATCCTAAGCGATAATTTATGTTATCAATGATTCCTTTAATTCCTTTCCCATTATGTTCTTTAAAGTTCTGAACCTTAAGGAAAGAAATATTCGATCCCAAGCTTTTTTTAATGAGTTGACTTAAGGGATGTGTGCTTTGATTCACTAAGCTGAACAAGGCTTGTTGCATTTCTTGTGTTAAAGGTTCTCCTATATAACTTGTATTTTCTTGTTTGCTAATAGTTAGTGTTCCAGTTTTGTCGAATACTATGTGATTGATCTTTGCCATTTCTTCCAAAACAGAAGCTTCTCTTAGGTAACAATTTTGTTTTCCAAGCCACCTCATGGCATGCCCAAAAGTGAAAGGGGCAGCTAAAGCTAGAGCACAGGGACAAGCCACAATTAAAACAGCTGAAACGACCTCAATAGATTTTCCAATACCAGAGTTAATATGAATGATTCCTGCAACTATTGCCAGCAAGAGAATGATCGGAGTAAACCACTCAGAAATTTGATCGGTCATCTTAGAGAAAGTTGCTGTGCTAGCTTCTTTATTGGCATAGCTGCTCCACAGTTGAGTCAACTTACTCTGGTTTAGTGGTCGAATGACTTCTAATCGAATAGCTTCTCCAATTTGTCGGCCACCAGCATAAATTTTATCTCCAATGTTTTTATGAATAGGAATTGATTCTCCCGTAGCGAAACTATTATCAATCCTGGCTAATCCTTCAATTAAATAAGCATCTACAGGAATAAGCTCACCATTTCGAATTAGAATTTTGTCTCCTTTTTTTATCTGATTAATGGGAATGTTTGTCTCTAGGTTTTCTTTCAATAGCGTGATAGAAATGGGAAAATAAGAACGATAATCTCGTTCAAAAGAAAGCTGGTGATAAATTTTTTCCTGAAAAATACGACCCAACAACAGAAAGAACAACAAGCCACAAAGAGAGTCGAAATAACCTGTGCCTGTCGAAGAAATTACCTCATAACTACTTCTGACAAAAAGCACTAGAATTCCTATTGCAATAGGGACATCGATATTCAGTCGCTTGAGTTGAATACTTTTGAAAGCTGACTTGAAATAATCTTGACCGCTAAAAAAAGCGACTGGAGTAGCTAATCCAAGGTTAATCCATGAGAACCAGTGGCTAAAGTTTCGAAAACTATCGACGTCAAGCCCAAAATATTCAGGTAAACTCATTAACATAATGTTTCCAAAAGCAAAACCAGCTAAACCAATTTGATAGCTTAATCGCTTATTAGTTGTTTTTTTCGTTTCTTGATCAAGTTGATCTAAGGTGATTTTAGGTTCGTAGCCCAAAGAAGTTAGCAATTCGACTAATTCTTTTAATGAAAGAGTGCTATGTTCAAAGGTGATGCGAATCTCTTTTTTTAAAAAATTTACTCGACTTTCGAGAATCGTGGGATTTAACTTATAGAGATTTTCCAACAACCAGAGACAAGCGCTGCAATGAATTTGGGGGAGATAAAACTGAACTTTAAAAATACTTTCATCTCGAAAGTCGATGAGTTTCTCAATCACCTCCTCTTGGCTTAAATAATCAAAGCGTGCCTGCTTCTGAGACTTCATATTAATGCCAGGCATTTGTTCTAAGCTATAGTAGTTGCAGAGTTCATTCTCCTCCAGAATTTCAAATACGGTTCTACAGCCCAGACAACAGAAGAATTTATCCTTGCTTTTTATCGTGTCACTCAAGCATTTATCTCCGCAATGATAACAGTTTATTTTTTCTGACTTACTTTTCATTCTGTTACCAAAAATCCATTAATTTTAAACGGTAAAGTATGATATTTGTCATTAAATGAGTGAAAAGCTATTAGCCCCTTCTTGTGCTACTTGTGGAGCGAGAGACGCATCCGTTTTTTGTAACCTAGATGCAAATCAATTGGCAGATTTAGATCAGCAAAAATCTGGGGGGCTTTATAAAAAAGGAGAAGTAATTTTTAATGAGGGTTGTAACTCTCGTGGACTATTCTGTGTTTTTGATGGGAAAGTGAAACTAAGTATGATGGGTCCTTCTGGAAAAGAACAAATTGTGCGTTTTGCCCAAAAGGGAGATGTTATGGGCTACAATTCTATGCTCAGCAGAAGCCCATTAAGTGCAACCGCTACTGTTTTGGAAGATGCTCAAGTTTGTCTGGTTCCTGCACGATATTTTTTCGAATTAATCAAAAAGGAGCCTAAATTTAGCTTAGAGCTATTAGAGTTAACGGCAAAAAATTGGAATCAAGCTTCGAGGTTGATTACCGATATGGCTCAAAAAACGACGAAGGAACGTTTAGCAGAAATGCTTTTATGGTTAAAAGAAACTTTTGGCTTGGATGAGGAAGATTGCATTGATGTAAAACTCAGTCGAGAAGAAATTGCCAATATGGTAGGAACTGCAACAGAAGCAGTAATTCGATTATTATCAGAATTGAAGAAAGAAAAACTAATTGAATTGCAGGGCAAGCGAATTCGTTTACTTGATATTCATGGATTGGTGGTTTTGGCGAATTTGATTGATTAAAAAAGCATTATAAATGCTTAAAAACAACATTTGTTTCACTTTGTTCAACAGTTAAGGAAATAATATCTCCTGCCTTTACCTTTCTAGGTTTATCAAAACATTCAACAGCCTGTCCCCAATGAATCATTTCTTTTTCTGGTCCAGAAGATAGAGTTAACTCATCGTCAAAATGTAGGTCGAACCAAAAAACAACAGCATCAATCTCCCCATCAGTTGTGATCTCAACATTTATTGTATGAACATTTGGACTTTGTGGAGAAGTCGCTTTTGGAAGATTGTGAAAATCAATAGATAAGGGCTTAAATTCATCGCTTAGTTTAAGGTGAGGGATATTAGATAGCACAATTGTTTTGTAGGAATCATCAACTTGAAATTTCCCAAAACTACTGAGGTCAAAACCAGAGACCTCTTTTATTTTTCCTGTTTTTTTAAGATGATTTGATTGAACTAAAACAGCT
Organism: Flavobacteriales bacterium; assembly: GCA_016763995.1. Taxonomy (GTDB): domain Bacteria; phylum Bacteroidota; class Bacteroidia; order Flavobacteriales_E; family Vicingaceae; genus NORP294. Next base: position 9,514 of record JAESST010000388.1, read on the forward strand.
TTTATATCTGCCGCAGCTGGTATTATTTTTGCCCCTTCTTTCAGTAAATTTGCTTGAGCATGTCGAAGACTAGGAAGCACTCCCTCACCTAGTAAGCCTGCATCAAAAATTTCTGATACTAGAGCATCTACTTTTTGCGGAATTTCTCTACCAATTTTTAACTTATTTGATTTTGCATGAAAAACTTCGATTTGCTCTTGATAATTATTGTCAGCAATAATGACTTTTGCCACATCTGCAATGACTTTAATTGTTTCACAAGTGTAGATTTTTTTTGCGCCTTCTCTAGCGCACATCATGGAAAGGAGACCAGATCCTGTTCCAATATCTAAAACAGTATCTCCACGTTGAATAGTACGTTTGATACTTTCGGCATAGCCATCGTTTCGCTTAAGGTCTGCAAGCATACTCATGAGCCAACCATCAATTCTTTTACTCTCAAACTTCTCAATATTTTCTTTTGCAATAGAGTTATTTGGATTTATATCAAGTACTTGGTTGTAGAATTTCCCTGCTTCTTCAAATCGATCTAAATCGCGATTTGCATTTGCTATTAGAGTAATGATCTCTTCCGAGGGCTTTTTTTTGTTGTGTATTTTCAGGTATAACTCCAAGGCGTCATCTATTTCACCCATTGCATGAAGAGTCATTCCTTTCATTTTAATCGCTGAAAAATGCTCCGGGTCAAAAGACAAGACCTGGTCTAAATAACGGATCGCATCTTCGAAGCGAGATTGATCCATGGCCAAAGACCCTAGATTTAACCATGAAGGGAGGAAGTTAGGAGCTAGTTTAATGGTATGTTCCCATTTTTCTATTGCTTTTTCATTTTCTCCTTTCTGAGAAAGAACAACGCCTAAACTATAATGAGCCTCTACAAATTGAGGTAGGGATTCTATTGCTTTTTCAAAAGAAAGAATAGCCTGATCTTTATTATTTTCTTGAATATGAATATTTCCTAATAAGTAATGTGCATTTCCTAAGGATGGAAAGCGCAACAGCAAGGAATTAATGAGTTGTTTAGAATTTACAATATCTCCAGTGGATAGGTAAGCCTGGCTAAGAGCTAATGTTATTTCCGTATCATTTGGAAACTCGTTAGATGCTGATTTCAATAATTCTATGGCTTCATCAATTTTACCTTGTTGGCTAAGCGCTGCGGATAAGCTAGAATAAACAGAAGTATCAGGATTTCCCTCAGTAATTAACTCTTTGTATAGTTTTTCGGCCTCATTTAGTTGTCCACTTTGATGGAACTGAATTGCCTGTTGGAGTTTGGAGTTAATTGCCTGCATAAGATGATATTATTTAAGTGTTAAAGTACTGCATCCTAAGAATAAACTCCTAGTAAGAATGAGATTATTTTTATATAACTGCTGAAAGTTAAAAATGGACTATAGATTGAAAGACTAATTTTCTATTGGAAAAGGGAAACCTATTGGGAGAATTTTATAGTCTGTACTTGGCGTTTATTAAGTTATTTAGCAGTTAAATAGGCTGGGTCTTTATAGCCTTATTTGTACGACTAAGAAGCAAAAAAAATACTAGAAAATAAGAGTTTTTTATATTTCCAAAGCAATAAAAAAAAGAGGAGTTCCGTTTTCGTTGAGGTTTAAGAAGAAATAAAATCAAAACAAATTCAATGAAAAACCAAGCACTCGGGACAAGTCTACTCATATTTGGTCTCCTCTTGTTCAACTTCCTTTTTTGGCAAGAGACTCCAGGAATCAACTTCATCTTATTTTCTAGTTTTTTAATTGGCTTAGCCTACTTTAGAGAACGTAAAACTGCTTTTCGAAAAGAAGTGTATTATGCAGGAGTTGCTGCATTTATCTCAGGAATTATGGTTGTTTGGCATAATAGCGGATGGAGTGTCTTTATGCATTTTCTGACTGTTTTTATTACGATTGGCTTCATTAAGCAAAAGAGAATTACGACTGTTTTTGAAGGGACATTAGCTTTCTTGGTAAATTATTTCAGTAGCCCAGTCGCATGGTTAAATGAGCTTAAAAACAGGAAGAAAGAGAACAAAGCTTTTGCCTTAACTTATAGCTTTATAAAATTATGTGTTATTCCAGGAGTTATTTTTATTCTGTTCTTCATTATTTACCAAAATGCTAATCCAAAATTTGAAGAGCTAACTCATTCATTTACTCAAAGCATTGCAGATATTTTTAAAGAGTTCAGTTTTACCCGCTTCTTCTTTTTACTTTTTGGGTTTTCTATTGTATCAGTAGCATTTGTTAAATCATATGTTTCTATCGGAGCTTTTGCTTCTTGTGAAGACGATTTAGTGCGCACTCGTAGAAAAGATGTTAAAAGCCCTATTCAGGCAAGCTCAAACTTGTTTGCAGAATTTAAAAATGAATATAAAATTGGCCTACTGATTTTCGGAGTTTTAAACCTTTTATTGTTGATTGTTAACATTATTGACATTAAATGGATCTGGTTCGACTTTGAAGTACCCCTAGAGTTTAACCTAAAATCTTTTGTTCACGAAGGCACCTATTTGCTCATTTTTAGTATTCTGTTATCGATGGTTATTTTCTTATATTTTTTTCGAGGAAGTTTTAATTTTTACTCTAAAAATAAGGGCTTGAGAGTTTTGGGAAAGGTCTGGATTATTCAAAATATTATATTAACACTTTCTGTATTCATTAGAAACTTCCACTATATCAACTATCATGGATTGGCAGGAAAACGAATTGGGGTAATTGCTTTTTTGTTAATGACTGTTTTTGGATTAATAAGTTTGATTGTAAAGATGGATAAGTTGAAAACAACAGCTTACTTAGTTAGATTAAATGGCTGGTTTATTCTGATTACTATGACAATGATGACATGTGTTAATTGGGATAGAATGGTTGTTCATTATAATCTGGGACATGAAAATGCAGGGGAAATTGATGTGGATTATTATTTGAAATTAAATGTAACCACTGCGCCATTAGTGTTGAAAAATTTAGATATTGTTGCAGCGCAAATGGAGGCTCATAAAAACAGGAAGGATAAGGCCATTTGGTTAAGGTATGTAGATATCGAAATGTTTAAAGAACAATTAGAGTATCGAACAAGCAAATATCTCAAAAGAATGGAAGATGACAACTGGGCTTCTTGGAATTGGGCTGATTATAAGTTAAAAAAGACGACGAAATTAATGCCACTAGAAGAAGAACCTCAAGCATTTAATTAACATTCTAACTTGAGTTCGGTTTTTCTTAAGAATTCAGAACCTAGCTAAGCAGTAATTTTTTTCTTAAAATTTAGAACATAACCCATAATTAGTTGAAATTCTAACAATTGAAAGCTATATTGTTGCAATGACTTTTAATTCAATAGCAATTGGAGTGGGCAGACTTTTTATTTCCAAGGTTGTTCTACAAGGTTGGTTGTCTTTAAAAAACTCAGCATATAGTTTATTGTAAGTTTTAAAATCGGCCTTCATATTTGTTAAGAAGACAGTAACATCTACAACGTTTTCCCATTTAGCACCAGAATCTTCAACGATGGTTTTTACATTGTTAAAAACAGAAATGCATTGCTTTTCTATATCATAAGAAACGATCTCTCCATTTTCATCTAAGTCAACACCTGGAATTTTTTTTGTTCCTCTTTCTCTTGGACCTACGCCTGAAAGGAATAACAAGTTACCTACCTTTCTAGAGTGCGGATATGCACCAACTGGCTCAGGTGCTCTGTTTGAATCGAATTTTTCACTTGACATGTTTGTTTCTTTTTGTCAAAAATAAGAAAGCCACTTTCGAAAAAACAACTATTCTTAAATTGATTTAAACTTTCAAGTAACAAGCTGAGAATCTGAGTTCGGTTCTTCTAAATAATAATCGAACTCAGGCTGACAAGAAAAGTCAAGCTGTCAGTTCATTTCGATTTTCACTTTTTGCTTCTGATCTCCCAATTTTATTTTCCACTTTCGAATTGCAATTGCCATAAGTGGAGATCCTATTAATGTTGGTGCTAACCAAACAATCCATTGCGGCTCAAAATGAATATTGGTTAGTATAAAAGCGGTAGATGTCGCTATAAATGAGCCGCCCATGCGCCCAATGTGAGTAAACAGCCATTCGTTTTTCACCCAATTTTTCTTCCACATTTTAATAGCGTCTTGAACAGTCATCCAGGTGAGCAACCCGCCAAAAATAAATAACATAGGAATGGCACCAGCAAATCCAGTTCGAACAAAATTGACTGCTACCAAATAGAGCATGAAAATCCCACAGAGCATGGAAACAATGTTGAAAGCCCAGTCTAAAGGAGAACTGAGCACTGCTTTTTTGTTTCTTAATATTCGCTTTCCTGTAAAGGCCATGTAAAAGCTGAAAATGGCAATTGTTTGCAAGAAGATATTGCCACGAAAGGAAGCCACTATTAAGCCTGTTACAACTACTGAAAGCATGCCGTAGAAGTATATTTCGCCACTCGTCGTATGACTTTTTGAGCCCTTTTTAGTAAGAATAGCTATAATGCCACTAAGTAGTGCGATTCCTCCTGAGAAGGCGTGAAAATAGAGGATATATTGAATGCTTTCTTTCATAAGATTGGAGTTTAAAGTGGTTTTTGAATTTTATGCCTTTTAGGATAATAGACCAATTGTATAAAATTAAATTCGATTTGTTTGTTGGTATAATCTAGTCCGTTTTTAGTATAGTTTAAGTTTGGAGTATAGCGTAAGTTGGTTCTCATAATAAGATAATCTACTCTAGATAAGCGAATATCCCAACCAAATACAATCCCATAACCTAGTTTATTGGCTTTGTAATCGCTTACTTTTTTGCCCATGTCTTTTTCTAGAATTTTGTAATTATTGCTAGAAATGTATGGCCCAACAAATGGGACAAAACCATGATAATCGCCAATAAATTTAAAGGCCTCCAAGGCTATGGAATGGTTAGTAGTTAAGTAGGTGTAATTGTAAGCAGTTTCTTTTTGCTTAAGCGGTCGGTAGCTGATTCTTGCAGAAGCATCCCAATCATGAGAATAATAGGCAATTCCCAATTCCACATTTCCATTTTTAGTGGTTTCTTGGTTTAAAAAAGGAATTTTATTGGCGTATTCTGTTGTTTCTAATGGAATACTTGCAGAGTATCCGATTCCAATAGAAAAGGTATTTAACTCATTGTTTTTTTCAAGTGCATCGAAGACTTTTTTGAGGTATTCTTTTTGCTTTTTTTTAGCATAACCCTGAGTGAAGTCATAAATTCGTTTGTAGCTGAACAATATTGAAAGTTGGTTTAAACTCACATTCTCAAAACTTTTTCTAGAATTTGCGTAATGATAGGTTTTATCGTTAAAATATCTTATTCCTAAATCGAAAAGCTTACTTCCTTTGTATCGATAAGAGATTCCCCCTTCGTAATACCATTGTCTGTTAGTTTGAGTTGCTCCTTCTCCATTAGCTCCTTTAGAACGAAAATATGGGCTGCCAAATCCAACTCCCGCAAAAGGGCGAATTGAATTAGGCTTAATTTTTAGTGGAAAATATCGAAAACCAGTCAATACTCCATTTTCAATAAAAGCATCTTTTGAACCTTTTATAGAAAATTGAACAATTGGGATAGAAACATAAAAGTCGGCGTGATCCCAAAAGTGTGTTCCCCCAATTACGAAACGAGTAGAAGCAAAAGAGGGAAGAGTTTTATTGTCAAAATTCCCTTGATTGTTTAAAGTAGTAAAGCTTCCATTTTGAGGTAAAACTTCTGTTTCGATGCCAAAATAAGTATGGGCAAATTGGTATTTGTCTTTCTTTTTTTCTTGAGAAAAAGAGGAGATGCTGATACTGCACAAAAGAACAATTACTAAATTTTTCATGACTTTGGTTTTTTGATGAATCAAAGAAATGAGTGTTTTATGGCCTTTGCAAAAAAGGGTGATGATTGACCCAATTCTGTGATGAATAGCAAGGGAATGCTCTTAGTCACTTTGGTTTGGGACGTATGACAAGCTAATTTTCTTCTTTTTGATAAAGGTCTAGACTTTTTAAGTCAAGCTTGAGCTTGGTGTATTCAGAATAATCGACCTCTTTATCTTTAGGGACAATGATAAAAAGGTTGGCTTTCGGTTCGTAATAATCTATACTGATGTGACCATATCGATAGAAATATGCATAGTATGACCATTCTCTTCTAATTTCTACATCGATACCGATAATCGCTTTTTCATTAATGCTAGAAATTATTTTTCGAACATCATTAAGTTTGATTTTGTCTCTGTTTGTTTGGTTAATAGGGAGAAGGAGAAGAATTATGCTTAGACCTAGCAGAGCGGTGGAAGCGATCTTAAAAATGGAAAATGCTTTTTTATGTTGAATAAATGCAATGATCCAATGTTGAATAAGAGGCGCAATGAGAAATCCAATTCCAATAGAGAATAAAGGAAAAGCTGGTATCACATAAAAGGTGCTCTGCTTCATGCTAATAAGAATTGGGAGAACACCGCTTAGAGCCGTACATAAAAAAATGTAAACCAATGAAGAGTTGCTTTTTACTGATTTTTTGAATAGAAATTTATTGAGCAAGAACAGCAGCAACCAGAGTACTGTCATGACTGTTAACTCCTGAGAAACTCTACGGATAATATAGAACCGACTACCAACAGATTGTTCAGCACCTAGCCCACCAATAATTTGAATGTTATAATATTTAGTAAGGCTTTCATAGGCATCGGGAATAAAGTAGAGTAATCCAAAGGGAAGAAGAAGCCCTATAACGAATACGATGTACTTTTTAATTAATTCTATAAATGAGAAGGGACGCCTAAATAGCCAATAAAAGAAAAGAAAGCTAAGAGGAAAAAAAGCGGTAAAGCCTTTTGCTAGAAAAGCGAAAAAGATAAATACTCCCGCAATAAAAAAATAGAGAATCTTATTTTTTTCCAGTGCCTTTAGTTGAAAAATAACACTGGCCATTAAGAACAACATCATTGTATTTTCCAATAGGTTGTTGCTTGTTCCCCACACCATTTTAGGCACCGTTAACCAAAGAAGAAGAGGAAGCCAGTACAAACTTCTCTCTACCTGTGGAGCAAGTCTTTTCCAAATTGAGATCATCAAGCCCCCACCAATAAGATAACAAAGCAAAGAGTAAAGCCTTTCCACCCAATGGTAGTCACCAAAAAATTGGAAGAATAAACTTTGTATTCCAAAAACGAGAGGAGGGTGATCATTAAACTGTTTTGCTAAAGTGTCTGTAAGTTGAGGGTTCCAAAAATCACCTAAGCCTTCAGCAAGGTTTCGAGCAATCATTGCATAGTAAATCCCGTCCATAAACATTCCATGAGAAAATAGGGTAGGGGATAGAGCAATAAAAAACACTGCAACAATGAAGATTAAGAAATAAAGCGAGCTGGGAATTTTCATACTTGCTGAAGTCTGATTTTTATTTCTTTCACATAAGCTCTAGAAACAGGAACGGAAAGATCAATTTCATTTCCAAAGTTCAACGTAAGGCCTTGAGCGTTGCCAGAGAAGTGTTTTACTTTTTGAAGATTGACTAAATAGCTTCTATGACATTTTTGAATGTGAAGGGTGGAAGAGAAAGTCTCTTCAATATTCTTCAAAGTATTTCGAACAATTTCTTTTTTTAGCTCACTTTCTTTAATAGAATAGAGTTCCACATAGTTTTCAACTGCTTTTGCAGTGAGAAGTTTTGTAGTTTCAACTGTTACATTTTCCGACTTGTTTTGAGAAGGGATATTCAGTTCAGAGTGCGAAACTTTTTGTTGGTGAAACAGAGTAGCATTTAAGCTTTCTGCTTGTTTTATCATACTTTCCAAACGACGATGATAAACCAATAAGGTGCTAAATATGACAGGAATAATTCCAACCAATATTGTCATTCCTTGATAAAAAAGAAATCCATCAATAGAGAAGGGGATAAAATGCTGGCTAACTGAATAAATTAAATTGCCAGAACCTATGGTGAAAAAGACCCAAGTAGTATAGGCAATGTTCTTAATCACAGTCCAAGTTTGCTTGTTAAACCACTTGCTGAAAATAGTGCTGAAGAGTAAGTGATTGGAGAGCAAGCAAAAGCTAGTAACTAAACCATAACCAAACAACTGTAAGGTTTTTTTGTCGGAGATATAATTGCCAAGGCCAAAAGGTTGGAAAAAATGGAGAAATAGAAAGACAAAGGACCCAAAAGCGACAGCTGTAATAACAGCTCTTTTTTTTGAATTATCAAAAGGGTAAGGCTCTTGTAAGGTTTTCCAATTCATGCAAAAGCGAATTTAGTGCTTTTACCTAAAACTAAACGTAAGAAAGGGATATCTCCTAAGAAATATCCCTTTTAACCACTACTAACTAATCTATTAATTCACTACTATCCTATACTGTGGAGTTGGATTCATTGGACAGAAGAAAACGTATTCTCCCTTCTCTAATACTACTTCTTTCGAACTTTGTGTTTGTCCTTCTTCCACTACTTTTTGAACATAGGCATTTGCAATATGATTCTCTTTGTCTGTTTTACCTTTAGGAGCAATCACAAAACCAACAGCATGATCTACTCCTTTATTTGTTACCTCAAACACATAAGGTTCTCCTGCTTTTAATTTTAATTCTTTCTTGTTGAATTCTCCTGGTGTTTGAGTTAATTTGATCACTTTATGATCGTGTTTTGTCATTTCTTTTTTCGTAGCATTTTGAGCTATACTTGATCCTCCAATTAAGATGGCTAATAAGAAAAGAGTGTTTTTAACTAAATTTTTTATTGTTTTATTTTTAAGAAGATTGTGTTTAAAACTTCACTCAATATTCCAATCATTGGTTGGTTTGTTATAGCAAGTAAAGCCCGGATATGAATTAATTATTTATAATGTTGCTTTGTCATACCGAACGAAGTCGAAGTATGTTTTTTAGCTAGCATATTCTAATTTTAATGCGGCTGGAAAGTCAACAGGAACCTGAGTTGTTCCATGTAGATAATTACTAATGGTTTTATCACCAATTACGAGAATAATATCAACTAAATTTGCCTTGTTAAACCCTGCCTTAAAGAGGTTCCCAATGCTTTTTTTACTTGGCTTACTTTTGTTTTTAGATGCACTTTTGACATACTTTGCTAAAGCGTCTAATTTTGTGTCCCAAGAAGCTTGCCCACTTCTGATTTCTAAGATTTGATCATCGTTAAATCCGTTCATTTTTCCGATCGCCGTGTGTGCAGCAAGACAATATGTGCAATTATTTACTTGACTTACAACAAGGTTAATTGTTTCTTTTTGTTTTGTGCTTAGCGTTGTTTTTCGATTAGAGAATCCTAGGTAATCTCTAAGTGCAGTTTCGCTATAAGCAAAGGTTGCAAAGAGGTTGGGAATAAAGCCAACCGCTTTTTCTAGATCGTCGAAAATCACTTGATTGTTTTCGTTTACATCTGCTTTTAAGGGAACGTTAAATGTTAGCATCTTTATATATTAAGTGTCTAGTTCTATTGAACACCGCAAAGATGAGAACGAAGGAAGCTTACCAATTAGAAGGTATTTCCCGATAAATGGTACAAACTTCCCTAACTTCCTACAAGCTCAATGTTTTTGTACTCTGAAGGGCTTTTTCCTGTATGTTTTTTAAAGAATCGGCTAAAATAAGCGGGATCTTCATAACCTAACTCAAGACCAACTTCCGTTACTGGTAGATTAGTATAGTGCAATAATCGTTTGGCTTCGAGTATTAGCCTATTATGGATAATTTGTTGAGGAGAGAATTGATTGTAAATACCAAACAGATTAGAAAGGGTCTTCGGCGATTTAAAGAGCAGTTCAGCATAATCTTTTACGTGTCGTTTCTCTTTAAAATGAGTGTCTACTAGCACGTTAAATTTTCGAATAATCTCAACCTGATTGTTGTTCAATTCTTTGGTAATGAGTTGTTCTTTTGCTAAACGAACGCATTTAATAATGAATCGTTTGAGCATCGTTTGCAACATTTCACCTTGAATTCTGTCGGGAGTTTCAAACTCATCAATGAAAACTTGAAGCAGCACATTGAATTTAGCTCGTTCGCCTTCGTCTAAGGTGATAATCGGTAAATCTTGCGTTCCGAAAAACAAGATCCCATTGCAGGAAACCTCTTCATCATGATCTAGAATACAATAAAATTCTCGGTTGAAAATAATGGCATGCAGTGGTGGGCAGCCCATATCAAAACTGATGTTTTGAAGATAGGTAACAGTTACAATTTGATTGGGTTGAAGCAAGAAAAGTTCATTGTCAATCACTAGCTTTACAGACTCTTCGCTCCTGTTCCACAACATGCTAACGATACTATCTTTCATAGAAAAACTGTTTCTATCTTTCCGATAATGATCTGTTAAGCCAATAATGGAACCTAGTTTCGAGTTGGTATATTCGTGAAGCATTATGTAAAGTTAGTACAATGAATGAGTGAATTGAGGAAGCCTTGTGATAATTGTGAGAATAAACATTTAGCGATTCAATTCTTCGATGGCTTTCATCACATCACGTTGACTGATTTGTCCGATCAGTTTGCCATTATTTAAGACAGGAAAGCGTCTAACTCTTTGCTCTAGAAATGCGATAGCTGCTTCTAGAATTGTATTGTTTGGCTGTAAGGTCTTTACGTCTTTTATCATATGATCTTTTACCAATCCGTTAAGAGTAGGGTGATTGTTGTATTTTCCTTTTATTATTTGTTTGAGACAATCTCCTTCAGAAATGATCCCAACCAAATTGTTTGAACTATCGACAACAGGTCCTCCAGAGATATTTTTGTAAATTAGAATATTTACCACCTGATCAATGGTTTGATCGGGATTAAATGTAATTAACTGTTTGGTCATAAAATCTTTAACTAAAGATTGTTTGGGCAATTGTTTTTCCTCAACTATTCGAACTCCTGTGAAACTTTTTACCATAACTTATTTTTTCTTCAAGGTACAATTTTTTCAGCAGCAATGAAAGGCCCCTATGTTAAAGGGTTTAAAGAGCAGGTATTTAAGTTTAGGGTTTTGAATGTTTTTTGTTTCGAATTTGTTGTCGTTTTGTTTCGATGTTCAATGAAAGCACATCTGGTCAAGAATAATGTTCTGTTGGGTTAACGTTTTCACGTTCTTTGGCAATTTTGTAATTTTTTATGGAGGCAATTATATTCTCTTTTTTAACTTGTTTCCTTTTTCAAGCTAATATTGAATAGTCATTTCTTATTTGAAATAAAGAGGCTCTTAATACTCGCTATGTTCAGCGGGAATTCTAACACTACATGCAGGAAACTGAAGAAAAGGGCAGCTAAAAGGCCGATTTTAAAATCGCAGTAAAATAAAATTAGAAGAAAAAGCCAGAAAGAGCCAATAAAAGCAGAGCGTTTTAGAGTAAGCGTTTTGTGCCAAAAAATAGTGGTGGTTTTAGAAAACCAGTTTAGGTAATGATAGAGGTAAATGAATGAAATGAACATCATCATCCTTAACTCAAGAACCTCATAAAAAAAGAAAGAGCTTCCATCGGACAGGCCTAAAAGTTTTGAAAATACAACAGGAATTCGGTGTAGGTGATTATCGATGAGTGCAGACTTGAAATAGTCGCTAAAAGAATAGTTATCTGGATCTATTGGGATAAAAGTAAATACAATCGGAACAACAAGCGCTAAAACGATAGAGATATAAGCTACTTTGCTTTTGGTTTTTTTGGCACCATACAGCATAAAAAGTAAGGTGAAAATGTAGACATGAACAATGGTTGGAATCAAAACACCCACAATCATGGTAAAAGTTTCTAGGCGATTTAGAAAATAAGTTCCCAATAAGGTGAGTAAGATTAGAATCCCCCAATCTCTTTGTTTTTTTATGAATTGAGAACCAACCGCCAAAAGCAAACAGAAGAAAATAGCTCCATTTGACCAATGGTTAATTTTTAGAAGAAAAATGGAGAGAAAATCGCTATTGTTTCTTCCCAAAAATTCAAAATAAAGCCTTGGTACAATGACGATCAAGGAAGTGAGAACTCCAATAATGAGCCATAATTTTTTTTTGCTTCTAGTGAAATAATTATTTGTATTCAGCCAGTTAATTTCAGTGAGGTAGTGCAAAGGTCCAAGAATAGCAAATGAGAGGAGGAATACTTTTAAAGGGAAAAAATAAGCCAGGGTACCGCAGAGAAGTACCAAAAATACATTGAGCAGGTCTATTTTGTTTTTCACGTTCAAGAAGCTGAGAATAATGAAAGAGCTAAATTTAAAAATTTATGAGACTACAGAAGATTTTTAAAGTCTTTTAAAGATCAAATATATACTTTCGTTCTGTCTAATTTACCGAAGCATAAAGGATTTAAAGCAATCGTTCTCTGTTAACTTCCCCACAGATAAATATTGTATCCTCTTGTTTAACGAACAGATAGGGATTTGTAAGACTTACCTGCATTAAGAAAAAGAAAGCTCCTTAGTCTGTTCAGCGAAATAGAGCTTGTAGGCTCTACCTAAGGGTAGTTTTTGATTCTGTACAATCACCAATTTACTGGTGTATGCTTGGATGTGATTTTTATTCACCAATATCGACTTATGAATACGAACAAAAATAGCCGGGTATAATTTATTAAATTCAGAAAGATACATTCGTACAAGATGAAGTTTCTTGTCAGTAGTATGAATATTTATGTATGCTCCATCAGCTTCAATATGGGAGATGTTAGTAAGGGTAATTTGCTGTTGCATTCCCTTATTGACATAGGTAAAAAGAGATGCTTCATTCAATTTATTTAGAGCGATCTCTACATTGGCATAAATAGAGGCCTTTGTGAAAGGTTTAACAATAAAGGCGGCAGGCTGAGTATCTTTTGTTTTCTGTACCGTTTTTTCATCGGCATTGGCAGTAACATATATATAAGAAAAAGAATAGCTTGTACTTAAGTATTTTATTAGATCAACACCATCCATATCACTCGTTTCTCCTAAATTAATATCCATTAATACAAGCTGATAAGCAGTGTTTTTAAACAGTTGCTTCGTTTCACTAACATCCATTGCTACATCTACAAAATGGTAGCCATATTCATTGAGAATAAATCGCAGGTTTTCTGCAATAACCTGTTCATCCTCTACAATCAATATTTTATTATCTTTCATCTATTCTTTTATAGGAATGCTTAGCTCGGTTATAAAGTAGCCTTCATTTTGATAGCGAATAAGAGTCGCTTGTAACTGCTTTACCAATGATTTAACTAAAAATAAACCTAAAGATTTTTTTACGTTAAGTTCTTGTCCGTCTTCATCAAATCCTAGTCCAGAATCTGCAACTATTAGACGCATTGTTTTCTCCTTAAATTCCAAAGACATTTTAATTTGACCTTTATGCTTATGCCTTAGACCATGCTTGAAGCTATTACTCAATAACTCGTTTACAATTAGGCCTAAGGGCACCGCCTTAGCTAATGCTAACTCCACCTTATCAAGGCTTAATTGGTAGGTGATTTCTTGTGTTTCGCTGTAATAACTGTTTTGCACATAAGTAAATAATTCTTCCAAATAGCCCTTTATATTAATGCGTACTAAATTATCAGACTGGTAGAGTTTCTGATGAATTAAAGACATGGAGTATATTCTAGACATACTCTGTGTGAATACCTCTTTGTTTTTTGGATCTTTGATTGAAGCGACTTGTAAATCGAGCAAGCTGATAATTATTTGTAAATTGTTTTTTACTCGATGGTGTACCTCTTTCAATAGCACTCCTTTTTCTTCTAGAGAATTTTCTAATTCAGCGGTCTGTTCTTTTACTAAAATTTCCAGCTCTTTTCTCGTTTGACGCTCCAATCGTTCTTTCTCTACACGAACTAAATAGTATTTATGCCCCAATGCAAAAGAGAGTAATAAAACTTCCATAAAAGTACCCACCATCATAAAATACCTGGTAAAGGTATTGTGAGGGATTAGATCAATTGTTTTTAATGCAAAAACGATTAATCCTGAAAGGTAAAATGACCAAGCAATCGTGAAGTACAGCGCTATTTTATTTCCTTTAATAAGACTATAGCATGCTGCTGAGAAAATGATACAAGAAATGCCAATAACTTCTATGATGTTTACTTTTCTAGATAGATCGTCAAACTTTAATAATTCTAAACTGATACTAAATAGGGAGAAAAAAATGCCAGAGATTAATAGAGAATAAAAAAATTTACTGGTGTTTTTTATTTCTAAGAATCGGATGGTAAACCAGGCGGAAAAAAGACCTGTACAAGCCATAATAATGATGGGGAAACGAAGCGAAAATTCAGGAGATTCGGGGCTTAAGTATGGAATTAATATTCCAAAAATATATCCTTGCGATAAAATAGCTCCAAATAAGGCCAACACATATAAGAAATAGCTAAAATCCCTTGTACTAAAAAATAGGAATAAGTTATATATTCCCATTAGTAATAACCCTCCAATAAGCAAACCTGCAATGAGATAGCTTGTAACTCGCTCCTTGTAGAAATTTTCCTTGGTTTTTGCTTTTAGTTGAACTAACATAGACCACCTGCTTTCTATTTTAAAAAAAACAATTGGAGAATCCAATTCATCTGTAGGAACTACAAAGGCAGGAAGGTAATGCTTGAGTTTATTTTTGGAATGAGGGTATAGAATACCTAAGGTGTCTTGAATCAGTTTCTTATTTTTAAGCGTGTAAAAAAGAATGATGTTGTCGAAAAATGCATTCGTAACTTCCAGTACAGCTTCCGGAGATAAATTTTTTGTATTCAATTTTATTTTTACCCAAAGGGTGCTCTTCGTTATTCCTAGGTTGATGATTCTTTCAGGGGCAAGCTGAAATTTTTCCTCTTGAACAGATTCTATTGAGTGACTTGAATTTACATCTTCAAAATAGCTCATTTCAAAATGAGATGTAGTCTGGGTATAGGATATTTGAATGCCTAAATAGCTGATAAGTAGTGTTAATGAAAGTTGTAGTAGGCCTTTATACATTTAGTACTCGTTGAGCTTTTCAAACTTATTGAATAATGGGCTATTTGTATTTATTTAGTAGCTGTTTTTTTGGAATTTATAGCCTACTAAAAGAAGGGAAGAATTGTTTTCTATAACTAGCTTAGGGGAGTTTTATTAATGATTATAATGCTAATATGTCGTTTGTAACAAAATCGTGTTGTTCATGTCATTCTGTATTCTTGTATCGTTTCTACATTTTAAGGACCATATAAATTAATTAACTAATAACAAGCGAATTGTGATTGCCTAATAAAAGCTAAACAAGAAAAAACATAATATTAAAATAAAATGGCAGACATAATTAATAACGAAGAGGCAAATGTGGCTAGTTCTTCCAATAAAACTGAAAACATTTTGTTGGAGGTAAAAGGCGAAGTATTGGGAACTCAAGTAACAGGGATTTATAAGAGAGAAAAACAGCCGAAAGAAATTAAGATAGGGGAAGTTAGTTGCGAGTTAGTTCGTGGCCAATTTTTAGTCTATGGAGAAAAAGACCCAAAGGCAAATGCAAAGACGATTGATGAATTTGTGAAAGGAGTACAAGAGCAATTCTCATCGAAGACCAAAAAGGAGGACATAGGAAATTGGTGGATATAAGTGGAAAGGGTGAGCAGAAGGATAAAAAGGAGAAGACTAAAACGCTTTTACAACAACTAACACTAACTGTTGAGCAGGTCTATTTTGCATAAAAAACCGGCTCCTTAGAGCAAAATGGATAGTGAGAAGGAAGCAATTCATTTTGGATTAGAAAAGGAAGGCGATTTATAAAGAAAAAACTCAGAGGAGAGAGAAGCGGAGAAGTGGTTTCAGGAGAGACTTTGTTCTCAACAGAAAGTAGATGTCTGAACTTAGAAGAATTGCAAGAAAAGATGGGAGTGAAATTTTCTGCAGAATTTGCTTTTCAAATGGTGGAAGGCTCTCCCAAAGTCAGATTTATTTGTAACAGCTTGTAAGAGTCAAAATCCAAATTACAACACAATAGCGGCTCATCAAAACGAGATGTACTGTGTCAAATTGCTCACTTTAGTAGTGTTATGAGTATTTGATTCATGCTCAATAACCTAATTAGTTTGCTTTATGCATCAATAAAGGTTTAGACTCCAATTCGATATCTTATAAATTTCTTGCATAATGTGAATACTTTAACTAACTTGTAATGAATAATCTAAGTTCCATGAAAGAAAAGGAGAAATTATTTTTTGAATGTATAATTTCTAAATTTTGTCTTCTAAAGCTTATTTCAATTATTTTTATTCTGTCTATATGTGTTTCTAATCGATTGTATGCTAATAAAATAGATAACAAAAGTTTATTAGAAATTTGGAATAATTCAAGCTTACAAGATACGACTAGACTTCAAGCTCTTGAAAATGCTATTTGGGAAAACTATTTATTTTCAAACCCAGATAGCGGATTCTATTATGCGAATCTTTTACAAAGCTTTGCTTTGGATAGGGATAATGATAAATATGTAGCTAACGGATTGAATATTAAAGGTATTTCGTATTCATTAAAAGATGAGCATATGAGAGCTTTAGCGTATTATGATTCTTCTTTGATAATTCGAAGATTAATAAAGGATAGCGTTGGGGTGGCTGCCTCTTTAAATAATATTGGGATTTCTTATAAGAAAATAGGAGATTATTCAAATGCAATCATAAGTTATACGAAATGTCTCCAATTACAAGAGAGTATTAATAATCAAAAAGGAATTGCCGAAGTTCTTAACAACATTGCCAATTTATATCGATTAAAAAAAGAATACAAAAAGGCTTTAGACTACCATGAGTTGGGATTGGAAATATGTAAAAGAAATAATGATAAAAAAGGAATTGCAATATCCTTAAATAATATTGGAGCAATTTTTAGGAATCAAAAGGATTATTCTAATGCTAAGAAACATATAATTGAAAGTTTAAAGATCTGCGATGAACTAAATTATAAAACAGGAATCGCTGAGGCATTGAATAACCTAGGATTAACATTTGAGCAATTAGATAAACTAGATAGTGCTCAACTTTTTTATCAAAAAGGCTTGGTCACTTACGATGAAATGAAAGACAAAGAGGGGATTTGTAAATCATTGTTAAATATTTCGGGAATCTATCTTCTAGATAATGGCGTTTCAGTTTCAATTACTAAGGCAGAAGAGGCATTAGCTTTAGCTCTTGAGATAAATTCATTTGAGGGCATTAAGGGCGCAACAGAAATTCTCCATAAAGCATATAAACTGGAAAAAAAATATTACTTGGCTTTAAAAATGATTGAATTGTTTCATTCATATGATAGTGAAAAACACAACAAGGAAATTATTCGTCAAAATTATAAATATGAATACGAGAAGAAGGCCTTAGCTGACAGTATTAAGGCAGTAGAAGAAAGGAAAGTAAAAGATGCACGTCTAATTGCAGAAAAAGTAGAGAATAAACGACAAACCTATTTCTTACTTGGAGGACTAATTTTGGCTCTGCTTTTCGGAGGGTTTATTTTTAATCGATTTAAAGTTACAATCAGGCAAAAGGGCATTATTATAGAGAAAAACCAAGTCATTGATGAAGCCTTAAATAAGCTAGAGATAAAAAATAAAGAAATTGTAGATTCTATCAATTATGCCAAGCGCATTCAATCTGCTATTCTTCCTACAGAAGAACTGATGGGCGAATACCTCAATCAATCATTTATACTCTATAAACCCAAAGACATCGTTGCAGGTGATTTTTACTGGTTAGAATCTAAAAATAATAAAGTGCTCTTTGCTGTGGCTGATTGTACCGGGCATGGTGTACCTGGGGCTATGATTTCTGTTGTTTGTAATTCTGCCTTAAACAGAGCAGTAAGAGAGTTTGATTTATCCGTACCTGGAGAAATATTAACTAAGACAAGAGAATTAGTAATTGAAGAATTTGAAAAATCAGATGGAGAAGTAAAAGATGGAATGGATATCGCACTTTGTTCTTTAAATGGCAATATCTTAAAATATTCAGGAGCAAACAATCCTTTATGGATTGTTAGAAAAGGAGCAGCAAAGGTGGAAGAAATCAAAGCTCACAAACAAGGCATTGGACTAGTAGAAACTCCTAAACTATTCCCTACTATTGAAACCCAATTGAATGAAGGAGATACTATTTACATTTTCTCAGATGGTTATGTTGATCAATTTGGAGGTGAAAGAGGAAAGAAGTTTATGGCAAGAAGGTTTAGAGAACTCTTAATTTCTATTCAAGATTATACCATGGAACAGCAAAAAACGATGATTAACAATGCTTTTGATTCTTGGAAAGGAAATTTGGAGCAAGTAGATGATGTTTGTGTAATTGGAATGAGAGTATAAAGAATCAATGGCAACTTGAGCTCTTCTGCGAAGCGTTTGGGTTAAGACCACACGATATAATTGAGGTTATGTTGAATTGCAAAGCCTATTTTATGGCCGTTTAAATTGATTCTTTTTATATCGAAACGGTACGACAGAATTGACTTTTAGTGGGCTATTTTTTACTTTTTCGCAATGTTTATATTAGTGTATTTTAGCCGCAGAAAAAAATAGATATAATGAAAATTCTACGCCTTTTATTTCTACTCCTTGTACTGAGTAACTCTTTATTTTCACAATCGAAAAAAGATTCCTTGGTCATTCAAATAGAAGATTACCTCTTAGAAGGAAAGAACGATTCTGCTTTAATGCTCATTGAAGTAGCAACTGGAATAGAAGAAAATCACCGAAAATATTTACGAAAGATAGCATTGCATGAAGTAACAACAGGAAAGGATTATTATGCTTTCATTGTGCAAGTTCAACAGAGGCGTTCTCAAATAGAGTATACATCTCTCAGTGCGTTTATTGATAGGGAGATAAGGGAGCCTAAGGGAGAGGCTGAGGTGGATTTAGCATATACCAAAATTAAAAGAGTACAAATAACTGAATTGAGAAACCGCTCTTTTATAGATGAAGCAACTGCAAAGAATGATTTGTTATTAGAATATGTACAATCCTTTGATACGAGTAAGGTAACTACAAAAAAGGCAAAACTACATGTAGAGAATCACTTGATTGTGATGCATCAGATTCAACGAGATGTTGAGAAAGGAAAGGCAATGAGTTTGAGAAACGAAACAATTGCTCGACAAATAAATGATACGAGTCTTATCATATTAAGTTTATACCAACAAAGCGATTTCTTAATTATAGAAGGAAAGTTAGACGAATACATTGCTGTGTGTGAAAAAAGTTTTAATCTAGATTGTCTCTTAGAAAAAAAGAGTTCACATTATTTTGCAATTCTATCCCACTTAATTGATGCATACATATATAAAGGAGGGAATGATAAGAGAGTAAGAGAATTATTAGACTTATTGTATGAAAATGAAAACTTTCATACCGAAGCAATTTCTTTCTATGCGAAATTCTTACGATATACAGAAAAGGGAGTAACAGACATTCAATTCATTTTGGATCGATTTGAAGTCGATAATGTAAAAGATTTTGCTAATAAAGCAATTGAACTTACACAGCATGAAGAAGAGCCAAATTTGTTTTTTCATGTAATTAACGAATTCGCTCATACCTTAAATCATTATGGTTATTACGATGAATCTGCAGACTTTTTTAATAGGGCAATTGGGTTGACCAAAAAAATATATAGTGAAGATTTATCGAAATCTTTGGCTGATTTTGAAACCAAGCAAATTAGAAAGGAAAAAGAAGTAGAGCTTGCTCATGAAAGGGATCAAACTCAACTATATGGATTGATTGCTACTTTGGTACTTGTTTTGTTAATAATCTTGATTTTTGCTTTTGTTAGAAAGCGAAAAAAAGCTTCTTTATTAGCAGAAAAGAACAAGCAAATAGAAACCGCTTTGCATGAAAAACAATTGTTGTTAAAAGAGGTACATCATCGGGTAAAAAATAATTTTCGAATCATCTCCAGTTTATTGGAGTTGCAATCAAAAGGAATAGAAGATGAGAAAGCCAAAGAGCTAGCTCATGAAGGTAGAAATCGCGTAAAGTCGATGGCTTTAATCCATCAAAAACTCTATCAGAATGATGATTTGTTGATTTATTTCGATGATTATATCGATAAATTGGTAAAGGAAATTTCTGGAATGTATGGAGCAGAAAATAAGACCGTTATTTCTATACAGGTTGCTAAAATAGCATTTGATATTGATACTGCAATACCATTGGGACTAATCGTAAATGAGTTGGTTACCAACGCTTTTAAGTATGGAGTTAATCATCAGAAAGTAAAATAATTATTTCAATAAAAGAAGAAAACGATGGAGATTATTGTTTAGAAATTAAAGACAATGGGAAAGGCATGCCCTCTGATTTTGACCTACCCAAAGCCAAAAGCCTAGGCTTGCGATTAGTAAAAAGCTTATCGAAGCAATTGCATGGAGGCGTGTCTTATTTCAATGACAATGGGGCAGTATTTAAAGTTGCATTTAAAAACACTTCGGCAAGAGCACTTGTTGACTAAAAGTTGCTAGATATCAATTATTAGCTCTTCTGTAACAGAAAAACAACTCTTCAGAACAGAAGACGATAGGGCAGATTTAGCCATTAGGAATAAATGTATATTTGGGTGAAACCACAAAAATATCATGAGTAAAGTTAAAGTGTTGATTGTCGAGGATGAGGCTATTATTGCGGATGATATTTTTGATACGCTAGAGGAATTGGGTTATGAAGTATTGGAACCTGCTAATACGTTCACTGAAGCAATAGAGAAGATTGAAAAATTTGTTCCCGATATTGCTATTTTAGACATCCAACTTTCAGGAAAGAAAAGCGGAATTGATTTGGCAACAAGAATTAACGAGCTGTATAAATTCCCCTTTATATTTTTGAGTTCCAATTCGGATAAAATTACTTTAGAAGAAGCAAAGAGGGTAGAGCCTTTGGCATATCTAGTAAAGCCTTTTAACAAAGAAGAGATTTATACTTCGATTGAAGTAGCCTTGTTCAATTATTCTAAGCGTATAGAAAAAACATTGGATGAAAGAAGTTTGATTATTCAAGATGCTTTATTTCTCAAAATTAATAAGGCATTTATTCGCTTGAATTTTTCTGACATTGCTTATTTAAAAAGCGACCATATATACATTGAGATTGTGACAACCACTGGAGAGAAACACGTTGTACGGGGCAGTTTAAATGAATACATGAATAAATTAAGTCCAATTTTTTATAGAGTACACAGAAGTTATATTGTTAATTTACAACACATGACTAAGCTTGAGCAAAGCACTATAAATATTGGAGGGAGCGATATCTCTATTGGTAAAAAGCAAAGAGAAGAGCTGATCAATCAATTGAATAGAGGCTAGTATTCTCAGAGAACTATTTTCTGATTTCTGGAGAACAACTTATCTGAAGCCATTTTAGATCGCAAGAAACTTAAGGTGGGCTTTATTCTAATGAAAACAACATATCTATATAGTTTACAGGAAGGGAGTTACGGGGGTGAATTTGGATGGCTTAAAAAATGGCTTAACATTTGTTAAATGTTAACAGTCATAAATAAGTCATACGGAACAAGCTATAAAAAAATCGATACCAATCGAAATGTTAAAAGGTGAATTGTACCTGACAAGTAAAAAACAAAAAATAAACAGATGAAAAATTTATCAATTCTAATCTTAACAATCGTTTTCCTTGTATTTACTGGAAACTTAGAAGCCCAAAAAAGAGAAACTAGAGTAGTAAAAGGGAAAAGAGGGAAGACGCTTATTGTTCACAAAACAAAAAAAGGGGCTGTAAGAGCTCAGAAGCTAAACAGAAAGAGAGTGAAAAGGACCCGTGTGGCACACCATCACTATCGTCATCTCCCAAAAAGAGGCGCTGTGGTCAAAAATATTCATAGGAAGGCGCTAAGCATTAATTACAAAGGAATAGGGTTTCGTTATCATGCTGGTATTTGGTACAAGCCTGTTTATTCAGAGTGGAAAATAGTTCGTCCGCTTAGAGGTATTAGAATTCGCACACTACCGCTTGGTTACAGGAAATTTAACATGGGTCAATCGGTGTTTTATTATTATTATGGAACATACTATAGTAAACAAAACGAAGAATACGAAGTTGTAGATGCGCCTTTAGGTGCTGAAATTGATTCTCTGCCAGAGGGCTATGAGACCATTTCTGTAGCGGGAGAAAATTACTATGAATTAGATGGAAGCTATTACATGCCTAGTGTGAATGATGAAGGAGAGGAAGTTTCGGTTGCTGTTCCCAATCCTAATAATGAATAATATTCTAAGCTTTATCTACTTTATACTAAAAGCCGGCTTTCATGCTGAATAAAACATGCTTTGATTCTGAGAAAGAACAGTTTTATGATGTAATGATTAAAATTGTATTTTAAAAGGAATTGATTAGTTGAAAGTACATTGTTTGAAAGGAAGTAAGATCCTATTTTGCCTAATGGCATTTGTTTTATTTTCCTGTGTATCTGAGAAAAGAGAACAGGTAGATAAAGTAACATTGGAGCAAGAAACAATCTCTGAAACTACGCGAATGCTCAATGAGCTAGAGAATCTAGTAGGAGAGGGGAGTATTATCAATCTAGGATTAAAGAAGACACTCCTCAAGCACAGATGAATACTTGGTTTGAGTGTTGTAACCCTTACTCTACTGCACTTCGTAGTGCTTTCGTAGTAAACGTATCGAGAGGTCCGGAAAAAGGTATCAAGAGGTACAGAAAAAGCAATCAAATTATTCCTCAGATAATGCTATAGAAAATCCAACAATACTTTCATTATTCCTCAACACCCAAATAACAGATTTTCCGTTTTGTTGAATAGAGTAGAGCCCTCGACTATCGCCAATCACTTTAAAACCACTTTTAGTTGAAGCAAGAGCAGTGAAATTTCCTTTTCCATCACCCAATAATGCGCAGCCAATGCCTGCATCATGCCTTCCAGCTTCCACATCAGCACCATATTGATTGCCGCTAAGCAATACATCTAAATGCCCATCTGAATTTAGGTCTTGAATGAGTAAGCCATGAACTTCAGAGAACTGAGCTACTTTAGGCAAGGGCATTTGTTGAAAGTTTCCGTCTCCCATATTTTTAAAATAACAACTGCTAAAGTTCTGTGCAGAAAGTTGGACACTTCCCTTTAACTGTTCCGAAGAAAAGAGATCCTTTAAAACAGCAGAAGAATACTTTTTGTACCGAGAAAACTTTCTTCTAATTGCTGGGTATTGAGAAGAAACTTCATCTAGAGTATGTTTGGGGTGCGCTTTTCCATCGTTGAAATAATAAAAGGGTAAAGCATCAATGCTACCGTTATCATCAAAATCTTTAGCATAAATGCTAGCAGGCCTTTCTGAAGAAACTTTGTAAAAGTTATTCTCTCCGCGATTTCCAGCCACAAAGTCTAAATCCCCATCTTGATCGATATCTGCAATCTCAAGGCAATTCCACCAACCTGAGCTGTTAGGAATTTCCTTTTTCTGAAAACCCTCAGCTGTATTTAACAGTTGAGTAATGGGCATCCATTCACCAGCAAGTAATAAATCAGGAGTACCATTTTTAGTAAGGTCAATGACTTTTACAGCATTGATCATTCCTAATTTTCCATTATTGGGAAGGAGGTGATTGGCCACTTCAAACTGTCCATTGCTATTAATTAATAATAGACTCTGAGAACACAAGGGGTACGAACCAGGTAAAACACCTGCTCCTACAAAGAGGTCTAAATCTCCATCCATATCCACATCAATAGGAACAATGCATGTTCCATTTTCTTTAAGTGAAGGAAGGGCAGAATTAGAGCGTTCAAAATTTCCTTTTCCATCGTTGAGGTATAAACGATCTTGGTAACGTTTGTCCTTTTCAGCAAAAGCAGATCCTCCGCTTACTACATAAAGATCTAAATCCTGATCTTGGTCAGCATCAAAAAAGAGAGCCTGTCCATCTTCAAATAAGGCATCCTTTGTAAAACTAGAAAGCTGTTTTTTGTTGAACTCTCCTTTTTGATTTTGTAAATACAGTTCTCCTTCATAGCCTGCCGAAGCACTTAAATAAACATCTTCTAAGCCATCTCCATTTACATCTCCTTGTGCTAAAAAAGGCCCTTTATTAGAAAGCATATGTTCCAGTAAAGCTTCTTGCTTAAAATCGATAAAGTCATCCTCTTTATGGACGGATTGGGGTAATAATTTGCTGGCTAGTTTTGAAAGTAAAACAGATGGCTTCAATTGTTCCAGCTGTAGACTAGGAGTCGCATTTTTTATATTGATTTCTAACTGTTGATTTACGGCAACATCTTTTAGCGTTTGTTGGGTAGAGTTAGGCCAAATCACTTCTATGGATTCGATTTGTTCTTCTTTTCCTAAGCCAAAATGAAGCACTGGATTCTGCGAGGAGAAATAGCCTCGGTAGGGAGAAGCCTCTTGAAACTGTATCCCGGCAGTGGTGATCACCGTTACTTTTGCTCCCACACCATAAGCATTGCCTTTTGCTCCTTTTAATCGAATTTGGATGAAGTTGTTTCCTGTAATTTTTTCAGCATTGTTTTCAAACAAAAAGGCTTTAGAGTTGAGGTTGTTACAAATTAAGTCCAAATCACCATCCAAGTCTAAATCAGCATAAACAGCACCATTCGAAATGGCTTTGTGATTCATTCCCCAAGCTTGACTTTGGTCTGAAAATGTTAAATCTCCATTGTTTTGAAATACGTAGTTAGAAACTGGATTCTTGGGAATGCGTTGTGTTAACGCTAAGGGGCTGGTGTTGGGAACGCCACCTTCGTCTAACAGTACTTCATTTGATTCATATTTTAAATAGTCCATATCGGTAACATCACGATAATAACCATTGGTAATAAAGAGGTCTTTCCAACCATCGTTATCCAAGTCCGCAAATAAAGGACTCCAGCTCCAATCGGTATGAGATACACCTGCTAATTGGCCGATTTCACTAAAAGTGCCATTCCCATTGTTCAGCTGCAGAGTATTGCGCATGACTTGATGAGTCATACCAAAACGAACTGCCATCTGATATAAATCATAAGACCCAGACCCTTTTAGCTGCTTTTGGCGATAATTATCTTCTGCAACCATGTCTAAGTTAATGAGGTCTAAGAATCCGTCATTATTAAAATCAGCAATGTCAGAGCCCATCGCATTTTTGGATGTATGGGAAAATAAATCTTCAATCTGATCCTTGAAAGTACCATCTCCTTGGTTAAGGTAAAAATGATCCTTATCCGCATAATCGTTTGCTACATAAATATCTGGCCAAGAATCTTGGTTAATATCTGCAATGGTGACACTTAATCCAAAAGCTCTGTTCTCTATGCCTGCAGCTTTAGTCACATTTGTAAAAGTGCCATTTCCATTGTTCCGGTATAATTGATCACTGACATATTGAAAGGCCGTATCTTGAACTTGATGACTTATTCCATTAGCATCTGTATAGGTCTTTATGGTTAAGGCCTCTTTAAAATCTGTTCGGTGGTTGAGTAGGTAAAGGTCCAAATCTCCGTCCCTATCGTAGTTAAAAAAGTTAGCGTAATTAGAAAAACTAGGATCATCTAAGCCGTATTCTGCTGCGCGATCAGTGAAAGTAAGGTCACCATTATTAATGAGCAGTACATTTCTTCGCTGTTCTGGATTCTCGACCAAAGAACGGCAGAGGTAAATGTCTAGATAACCATCTTCATTAATGTCTACCATAGAGACTCCTGTGCTAAAACCGGGGACAAATACGCCTGCAGATTCAGAAATTTGTTTGAATTTTAGATTCCCTTGATTTAAATACAAGCGACCTCCATAGGTGTTACCCACTAGAAAGACATCGGGTAAATTATCATTATTAATATCGCCTACAGCTACACCGCCACCATTGTATAAATATTCATAGGTTAGAATATTCAATTCTTCGGTTTCATCTAGTTGGTTGAAATAGTCTAGTCCAGTAGAATCTGGATTCAATAAAGTAAAAAGACTAAGAGAAGCATCTTTCTTTTTTTGCTCTGTTTCTTTTGACTTTTTTGGACCGCAAGCAAAAAAAGATAGAGCAATTAATACAAGGATAATTTCTCTCATAATTCTTTTTTCAGAACAATTCGTTTCAATACATGATTTCCCACTTGTCTTCCTTGAGTTTTCCCATTTTCTACGGCTGGCATAAAATGAATGCCGCCATACAGTCGGCTTATGGCTGCTTCATTTGACGCTTCATAAAAAGAAGAAAAAGAACGAGCAGGCATTCCGTAAGGGGTTTCTGTTGAATCGATAAATGCATGAGAAGTTCCAACATAATGACTCAGGATGGTAGCTGCAGAAGCCGATACTACACTATGCCCACTTGGGTATTCTGGAAAATTGGGCGTATATAAGATCGGAGTCCATTTGGGGTCAATAAATTCTTGAATAACAGTTACCGGTCGAATGTAATTGCTGCGGTATTTCTCCTCCCAACAACTAATAAAGGCGTCATGTATTCCAATGCAGAGCATAACATATAAATGTGTGCTTTCAATTAAATCAAAGTTTTTCTTTTTCATGGCCATTCTTGCAATGTTCACCCAGTGGCCACCTGGAGTTAATTTCTTTTCTGCAAAAGTGACATGTCCTTGGTGTTTTTTGACCAAAGGATTGCAATCCCAGAATTTGGCAACAGCTTCAGTTTCGGAGGTATTGTTGTTTAAGGCAGTATACACTTCCATCATTTCCTGATAAAAAGCACTGTTGCTATCTAAATCATAGTTGGTTGGAGGGGCAGGTCGAAACTGTTGAGCAGAATCTAAGCTGAAGGAACGTAACTTGCCCCAGTGTGGTTCCAAGGCAGCACTGTAATCGGGAGGGGTAGGGAACCATTTTCCAGCTTCTTGTAATGGCGTGTATCTGGGATAAGAGCGCATCGCTGAATAACCATCTTCTTTGGCCCATTTTAGTATCGCTTGAGCGACTTGTTTGCCATATGCTTCAGCTACTTGAATTGTTTCTTCAGAAATCCCCTCATTCATTATTTGCTCTTCCAATTTTCTTTTTCCTGCTTCCAAGCCTTCTATAGCATACACTAATTCTATACTCGTATAATAAAAGGCAAACAATGCGG
Source organism: Flavobacteriales bacterium (assembly GCA_016763995.1). Classification (GTDB taxonomy): domain Bacteria; phylum Bacteroidota; class Bacteroidia; order Flavobacteriales_E; family Vicingaceae; genus NORP294. Next base: position 36,526 of record JAESST010000388.1, read on the forward strand.
CCAGTTTAAGATCTGTCTCTTGTTTGTTAAGAGGAATGTGTAAATTTTTATAGAAATTAGATAGAGAGCTGTAGGAATTGTTTTCTTGAGTTAATACTTCATAAGCTGCCATATTGGGGTAACTATAAATTCTACTGGCAATAGGAGGAGGGAAAAAGTCATTGACAACAGCAGCTTCTAAGAGCTCGTTCCACCCATGGATATTTTTAGCTTTGATGCTAGATTCAATTGGTTTTGAATTGCACGAAAGCAATAAAATGCTAATAATTAGTAAGCTAAAGAAATGGAGCTTTGAATACATAAAAAGTAACTTAAATGAAGGCAAAATTAAGCAAGAATACAAGCTTGTAAAACTGAGTAGAAAGGTGTGTTTATAACACAAAATGGAGGAGTAATAACAGCTATTGTTATGCTCATAACATTTTATAGCATCCTAGTTTTTGAGGGAGTAAACTTGTAGCGATATATTATATAAAACCAATTTTATGAAATTATTCTATCGTTTAAGTTCTACCTTTTTATTCCTTTTCTGTATTGGATTAGTTCTTACACCAAAGGCATTTTCCCAATGCCCTAACCCGAATAACAATTTCCAAAATTTTGGGATGTTTGATTTAACTCCAACAGGTATTGGAGATACTGTTAGAAGTATACATACTTGGGCAGGAGATTACCACCATATTCAAGTGGATTCGGGTAAAACCTATGTAATCTCAACTTGTGAGACTGAATTGTGGGCAGATACTGCTTATTACATTGGGGCGCCTGGAATCTATTATTCTCCAGCAATTACTTTGTATGAAGATACACAAGGAGTAGCAGGAATGTTTAATGCTTTATCAGGACGTATTGTAGGCTTTGCGCAAAAAAACTGCCCAACTGTGACTCCAAGCCCAAATAATGATCCTGGTAGAAATGATAGAATGGCAATAATTACTTATACTGCTGATTTTACAGGAAATTTAGCCGCTTCATTAGATCCGGTTAACAATTGCGATTCTTTTGCCGTAGATTCAACTATTATTTATGTAACTGAAATATCTTCAGGGCCTTCGCTTAGTTTTAACAACACCAATATTTCAACCAATGGCGTAAGCGATGGAGTTGCACGAGCAATTATTACTGGAGGAACTGCTCCTTATACCTACTCATGGAGTACTGGGGCAACTGCTGATTCTATTACCGGTTTAGCTGCCGGAACGTATACCGTAACTGTTACGGATAGTGAAGTCGGAACTCCAAATGTTGTCACTGGCTCTACGATATTAATAGACCCTCCTGTAGTGGCTTTGTTTCCGGATAGTTTTTCTCTCCAAATAGTAATCAACCCTGCAGGTTTAGATACAACTGTTTTACCTACTCCTTTAGGTCGATATAACAGTCCTACATTTATAGATTTGAATGGAGATGGCTTAATGGATTTTGTAACAGGATCAAGAGTCGGAGAGTTATTTTATTATCAAAATACTGGAACAATTACGGATCCATTTTGGCAAAGAACAGCCCACCCTTCAATTGATACGATATATGTTCCTGTTTCAGGATCCTCAAATGAAGTACGCCCAACTTTTGTAGATATTGATGCAGATGGCGACATGGACCTATTTTTGGGTAGAAGATATAATTACAATGGCTCAAAACTGGATGATGTTGGTTTTTATAGAAATACAGGAACAATAACTAACGCCATATTTACAGCAGATCAAGCATCGATTCCAGGTATTCAAAACCAACAATTAGCAGAGTTTGCCAGTTTTGGATTTGGAGACATGGATAATGATGGAGATTTAGATATGATTATTTTAGGTTCCGATTCAGCAGGTTATTTTGAGAATGTTGGTACTGCTGCCTCTCCTAGTTTTTCAAGAAAAACAGGAGCTCAAAACCCAGTAGAAGATTTTGCTGCATCTGACGCACTTTCGGCTGTACCCAAATTAATTGATTATGATCATGATGGTGATTTAGACATTCTCTATGGAAATGATGGCGGATTTGTGAAGGTTCTTCTAAATAGTGGAACTGCTAGTGTTATGAATTTTACTGGACTTATCGTAGGAGTTGACCCTATGGTTAATTCGCTCGGGAATTATGATGCAGGAAATTTTATTGTTGTAGATTTTGCTGATGTAACCAATGATGGAATGTTAGATGCAATTTTTGGTGCTTTTAGTGCATCTGCAACTGGTTCTTCTTCTCGCTTTTCTTGGATGAAGGGAGTTTCAACAGGTCCCTCGGTTACGATTACTGTAGATAGTACAGTGAGTTGTAACGGACTTTCAAATGGAGGGGCAACAGCTAGTATAAGTTTAGGAACAGCCCCATATACCTATTCATGGTCTAATATGGCAACAACAGCAAGTATTACAGGAGTTGTAGCCGGTACATATACAGTAACGGTCACTGACAATGGAGGAATAACCTTAACAGATATGATCACGATTACCGAGCCTGCTGTATTAACCGTATCCATCAACGAAGGAAACTCGGCTCAATTCTGTGCTGGTGATAGTGTGCAATTAAGTACGGCAGTTCAATCAGGTGTAAATTTTGAGTGGTTGGTAAATGGAGATAGTAGTTGGGCTAGTCTTGGAGCAACTGGTTTTACAGGAGCAGTTTCATTAGAACCAAGCCTTGTAGTAATGAATGGTACGCCCTATGTTTCTTTTAAAGATTTATCGAATGGAAATAAGATTTCTGTAATGAAGTATGATGGGTCGAACTGGTTATCAGTTGGTTCTCCTGGTTTTTCGCCTGGAGTTGTGTCTACTCCTAAAATGACAAGTTACAATGATACTTTATACGTAGCGTTTAAAGATCATGCAAATTCTGATAAAGCTACGGTTATGAAATATAACGGTACAAATTGGGTGATAGTCGGTACTCCTGGTTTTAGTTTAGGTGGAATTAATGGCATTGGTATTGATGTTACCAATTTAGGCCCTTATGTAGTATTTAAAGATTTAACTGAGTCTACTAATGCGCTTACAGTTATGAATTTTAATGGAACCATATGGGATACAGTTGGAGTAGCTGGATTTAATTATCCTTATGGCGGAGGAACCCATTTTGAAATAATAGTAGATAATGGAACTCCTCATGTTTCTTATAGAAACTCTTTTGGTCAAGCAGTAGTTTATACCTTTGATAATACATCTTGGTCAGTATTAGGAGGTGGTACATTTATTCAAACTGGAGTAGCTGAACCAAGTTTTACAATAAATAATGGAGTGCCATATTATGCATATACAAGTAACCCTGCATTTAAAATCAATGTTTTAACATACAATGGCAGCGCTTGGATAAATTATGGTGCCCCTGATTTTTCTCCTAGCACAGGTAGATCTCCTAAAATTATTTCAAGCAATAATGGTTTATTTTTAAGTTATTCAAATGGAGTAAGTTCGAATCCCAGTGTAATAAAGTATGAAAATGGAACTTGGGTATTTGTTGGAGGACAAACAGTTTCGTCGGCAATTCCTTTTGGAGGGACTGCTATTGCAGAAGAAAATGGAATATTGTATTCAGTCTATTCTGACTTCAACGATAGTCGGAAACTTAGTGCAAATCAGTTAAAAATTTCTGCTGTAATTTCCAATAATAACGATGTATTTGTTTCGAGTGAAAATGAATACATTCTAAAAGCTACAAATTCTAATGGCTGTGAAGCATTTGATACCATTGTGGTTTCTCCTTCAAGTTTAATGCTTACAACAGTATTAGATTCTAATGATGCTGGAGGGAATACAGGCGGAGCAACTGCTTTTGCTACCGGCGGAACAGCTCCTTATACCTATACTTGGAGCCATGCAGCAACCACGGGCACAACTACAGGCTTGGCTGCAGGTACTTATTCTGT
>JAESST010000389.1 GCA_016763995.1 Flavobacteriales bacterium
TCAGCAGGCTCAATATTCGAATTTATTTAAAGAATCTCCAATTAGCTTAGTAATTACAGACTTGGATGGTGATATTATTGAAATTAATAATTCCTTTGAAAAACTTTTGGGCTATTCTAAGTCTGATATCTTGGGAAGAAATTTGAGCTATTTCTCTGAAAAAGAGGACATGCTAAAAAATATAGAATTGAAGGAAAAATTACTGGCAGGGAGTGATACATTTTTGGAAATGGAAAACAAGTACATTGCAAAAAATGGAAAAATTATTCATACCCTTTTGAAGATAAATGTTCAGAAGGATGAAGACAATAAACCTGCAAAAATGCTGGCACAAATAATTGATATAAGTGCTTTTATTAAGGCTGAAGCATCAATTAAGGCATCAGAAAGAAGTTACAAGGAATTATTTAATAGTTCTTTTGAATTACTATATATATTGGATGAAAATAATTTGTTTATTGATGTTAGTAATTCAGTAATAAAAGAATATGCTTATACAAGAAAGGAAATATTAGGTAAAGGACCTGACTTTCTTGCAGAACAAACAAAAATGGATTTTAATGCAGCTGTTAACAAGGTAAATGCAGCTTGGAAAGGAAAAGATCAAGATATTTTTTGGTGGAGCAAAAGGAAAGATGGATCCAGTTTTCCTAAAAAACTTCATGTTAAGAAGGGCGTATACTTTGGAAAGAGTGTTTTGATTTGCAGCGGGAAAAACATTCAGAATGACTTTGAATATGAACAACAACTATTAAAGAATGAGAAGAAGTATAAGGAGTTAATTAATAGAACCATATTTGGAACCCTAATATTTAAAGACGAAAAAGTAGTTTTTGCGAACCAAACAACGATTAATATATTAAAGTATAATGATATAGAAGATTTATTGGGGGTTCATAGGGAAAAATTGTTTGCGTTGGATACAGATGATAGGCTACTCAGACGAGCTGAATATATTTTAGAAGGTAAAGAGTTGCCACTGAAAGAGTTTGAGATGATTGATGCTTATGGTGAGTCAGTATTTGTGGAATCAAAACCAACATTAATTGAATTTGAAGGAGAGCAATGTGTCTTCAGTTCTTTTGTAGAAATTACCGATAGAAAAAGGGTTGAAGTAGCAGAACAGAAATTTATGCTTCAAAAAAGTGCTAATAAAACGCTTCAGGTTCAGTTAGAGCAAAATAGACAAATTCAAAGAAGACTTCAGAATTCACAATCTTATTCAGAAGGAGTGATAGAAAGTTCTTTAGATATGATTTTTACTACCGATATTAAGGGTAAAATAAATAAACTCAATAGCTCTGCTAAAAAGCAATTACAATTAGAAAAAGAGGATTTTATAAAAAAACCATTCGAGATTTTATTAAGTGACAAGAAAAAAGGAATAAAAATATTAGAACAATTAAATCGCACGAATTCTTTTTCTGGAGAAGTGAATTTAAAAAGAAAAGATGCAAGTGTTTTCCCTGCCTTTTTATCGATAAGTCATCTTTTTAATATTGATGGAACCTTTATGGGGATAATGGGAATAAGTAGAGATATTTCTGAGTTGATTTCAAAAGAAAATGAGATTAAAAAACAAGCATCTAAACTAAATGCTATTATTGAAAGTAGTTCCCATTACATTTTTACAGTGAATAGAAATTTTAGGATAACATCTTTCAATGATTTATTTAGAAAGGATATTATAGAAAAGAATGGTATAGAAATAGAATTGTTTGATTCTTTCTTTGATGTTTTAAGAGAAAATAAAGAGGATGCTACTTCTTTTTGGAAAGAGAAGTTTTCCGACTCTTTTAAAGGAAAATCTCAAAAATTCGAGGTAAAAAGCAATTCAATAGAACAAGAACCTTTTTATAGAGAGATATACCTAAATCCTGTTTTATCAGAAAATGGAGAAATTGAAGAAATATCTGGAATAGGACATGACACAACCCAAAAGAAGTTGAATGAACTTGAGTTGACAAATTCATTGAATGAAAAAGAAATACTATTAAAAGAGGTTCATCACAGGGTTAAGAATAACATGCAAGTTATCTCTAGCATTCTAAATCTTCAAAGTTCTTATGTAACCGACCAGCGTGTTTTAGATGCACTAAGGGAGAGTCAAAACAGAATTCGTGCGATGGCTTCAATTCATGAGAGATTATATCGCACAAAAAACTTATCAGATATAAAATTTTCTAGTTATATAAAGGATTTAGCCGAAAGCTTGGTTAATACGTATGAATTATCTAATACTTCTGTTAAACTAGTTTTTTCTTTAGACGAAGTATTCTTATCTTTGAATACTGCAATTCCTTGTGGGTTGATTTTAAATGAGTTAATTTCAAATTCTTTAAAGTACGCTTTCAAAGATAGAAATGAGGGTGTAATTGATATAAAATTGATACGAGAAAGAGAAAAAATTTCTCTTTCTTTGAGTGATGATGGAATTGGGATTCCAGATAATGTAAATGTCGAAAATACAGACACTTTAGGACTACAGTTAGTTTATACTTTGGTTGAACAAATTGAAGGAGAATTAAAAGTTGAGAGATTAAACGGAACAACGTTCACGTTTGCTTTTAACGTAAACATGGGAGCATGAAAACAAAAATATTAATAGTAGAAGACGAGGCAATTGTTGCCAAAGATATTTCTGTTTGTTTGGAAAAAATAGGATATCAGGTTCTTGCATCATTCTCAAAAGGAGAAAAGGCATTGGCTTTCTTAGAAGAAAACACGCCTGATTTAGTTTTGATGGATATCATGCTTGCAGGAGATATTTCGGGAATAGATGCTTCTGCTAGAATAAAGAAAGATTATGATATACCTGTTGTTTTTTTAACAGCATATGCTGATGAAAAGACAATTGCTAGAGCAAAGATTACTGAACCATATGGATATGTGATTAAGCCATTTAAAGAGATTGACTTGAGAACATCTATTGAAATGGCGCTCTATAAGTTTAAAAAGGAAAAAGAAAAACTAGCTGGAATTGAAACTTCTAATTTCAAACCCAACAACATTTCTTCGGAATATATTTATGTAAAATCGAATTCTAAGCTTGTAAAAGTTCAGAATTCAAATATTTTATTTGTTGAAGCGCTGAAAGATTACGTTATTATTCACACAGAAAAAGAACGCTTTACAATTCATTCGACGATGAAGGACATTGAAAAAAAGCTTCCTGAAGACACCTTCATGAGAGTTCATAGATCCTTTATTCTAAACTTAAATAAAATAAATTCGATTGATAGCTCGATTGTTCTAATAGAAAATTCAGATAAGAAAATTCCAATAGGAGGATCTTACAAAGAAGGCTTATTTAAAAGAATCAATTTAGCTTAAGAAATAACGTTGAATATTTACATCAGGGGTCAACTCTTGTGATTTTTCTAGGTAATTGGTAAATTCCTTACTTAAGAGAGGTGCCATAAAACATCCTTTCGAACCCATGCCATTAAAGAAGTAAATATGTTCTTTTTTTGGATGCTTTCCAATTAAGGGCCTTCGATCTTTAACCGCCGGTCGTACTCCTGCTTCAATGTTTTTTATGGTGTATTCTCCTTCAAAAATTTCATTAAACATGTCTTTTAATTGCTCCGTTTTTTCTGTTTCTACTTCATGGTTACCTTTATCGCAAGTTTGATTCCATTTCCAAGAATAAGTAGCACCAATTTTATATTCATTTCCTTTTATTGGTAATACAAAAACTTTCTTTTTTAAAATATCTTTTGATTGTAAACTTTCACTTTTTATGGTCATCAGCTGACCTTTATTTAAACTAAATGCATTAGTGGGGAAAAAGGGATTGTTTTTAGCTTTTGAACCTTCACAGAATATAATTTTTTCAAATTCAATCGCTTTATATTGCTGATTTTTAAGTAGTGTATACTCAAACTCTTCTTCCACTAACAGCTGGTTTGAATTAAGGTATTTCCTAAAATCCTCTAAAAACGCGCTTATGTTTAGCCAGGAGGTTTGCTTTACATTTCCATATTTAAAGTGTTTTTTAATAGAAATTAAGTCCTCTCCATTCTTTAGCTCCGGTTCAATAAAGTCAGAAAGGTCTTCTTTTTTGAGTCGCTGGTGCCAAAACATTTCTTCTTCTTTCGAAGAGATTAGTTTTTTTATAGGGAGTTTGAAGTGATATTTTTTAGAAAGGAAAGAATGGATTTTATCATAAAAACCTTCATTGTATTCAAGAAACTCTTCTGCTCTCCATGTTTTTGTATACCTCCTTAGAACCAATGGGTTAATAATGCCCGCAGCGATATGCGAAGAAGAAAAGGAAAGTCCTTTATCCACTATCATAAAGGATTTATTTTCTTGCAAAAGCTGGAAAGCTAAAAAGGAACCAGCCAAACCTTGTCCAACAATTAAATAGTCAAGCTTTTTCTTCATTTATCAAAAGTATTTAATCCCTTTGCAAACAAGAAGCAACAGCTCTTTTTATTTGATTAATTTTGATTCAAATTTATAGCATGGAAACAGTAGTATTCAAAGCCGGTTTGATTGGAGCGCCTCAAATTATTTTAATTGTTGTAGCTCTAATTTTATTGTTTGGCGCCAAAAAGATTCCTGAATTAATGAAAGGAGTTGGAAAAGGTATTAAAGAATTTAAAGATGCTACAAATGAAGAGGGAGAGGACAATACTCCTTCTAAAACAAAAAAATAAATTTCTCCAGATTGAATAAATATAAATCACTACTTGAGGTTCAAGAGCAGCTAAAAATCACTTCTTTAACGTGTGTAAAATTAGTTGACTATTTCTTAACTAGAATAGAAGAAGCGTCAGGTTTGAATGCTTTTGTTGAGGTTTTTGAAGAATCGGCCTTAAAAAGGGCAGGAGAAATTGATTTAAAAATCAAAGAGGGGTCTGCAGGAAAGCTTGCTGGTTTAGTAATTTCTACTAAGGACAATATATCTTATCAAGGGCACCTACTCTCGGCGTCTTCGAAAATGTTAGAAAACTTTGAATCACTCTACTCATCGACGGTAGTTGAAAGGTTGTTAAAAGAAGATGCTATTATCATAGGGAGGACAAATTGTGATGAATTTGCAATGGGATCTTCAAATGAGACTTCTTATTATGGAGTGGTTAAAAACCCACTAGATGAAAATAGGGTTGCTGGGGGCTCAAGTGGTGGAGCAGCAGTATCTGTAGCAGCAGGATTATGCATGGCTGCTTTAGGGTCTGACACTGGAGGCTCTATTCGTCAGCCAGCTTCCTTTACTGGAGTTGTTGGTTTTAAACCTACGTATGGAAGGGTTTCGAGACATGGGTTGATTGCTTTCGGTTCTTCTTTTGATCAGATTGGTACATTTTCTAATAACATTGAAGATACAGCAATCATTACAGAAGTAATTGCTGGAAAAGATGAATTTGACAGTACACTAAGCCAAAAGGAAGTTCCTTCATATATAGATGCTATTAGTTCTTCTGAATCTGGAAAGAAAAAAATTGCTTTTTTCGATTGTTATGTTAACCATGAGGGGATTGATCCTGAAGTGAAAAAACGAACTGTTGAAATAATAAATCAATTAAA
>JAESST010000390.1 GCA_016763995.1 Flavobacteriales bacterium
CAACACTACTGTGTCAGGCTTTTCTGTCGGGATGAGTGGATTCGAACCACCGATCTCGCGCCCCCCAGACGCGCACTTTAACCGGACTAAGCTACATCCCGAGCGAAGTGCAAAAATATTCATTCTTAGTAAATCTGTGACATATTTTTTAGAATTTGAATGCCTAGTTTTGTTCACCTAAAATAGAATTATGTCAGATACAATTGAACATGTTAAGTGTTTAATCATAGGCTCAGGCCCTGCAGGTTATACCGCAGCAATTTATGCGGCTAGAGCTGAAATGAAGCCAGTAATGTACCAAGGATTGCAACCAGGAGGTCAATTAACCATTACAAATGATGTTGAGAATTATCCGGGATATCCTGATGGTATAAATGGACCTTCTATGATGATTGACTTTCAAAAGCAAGCCGAGCGTTTTGGAACAGATGTGCGTTTTGGTTTGATTACAAAAGTTGATTTTACAGGGCCAGTGCACAAGATTTGGGTTGATGATAAAATTGAAGTAACAGCTGATTCTATCATTATTTCTACGGGTGCGGCAGCAAAATGGTTGGGCCTGGAGTCGGAAGAACGCTTAAATGGATTCGGAGTAAGTGCTTGCGCAGTATGCGATGGTTTCTTCTATAAAGGACAAGATGTTGTTGTTGTTGGAGCAGGAGATACTGCAGCTGAAGAAGCTACTTACCTATCAAAACTTTGTAGAAAAGTAACAATGCTTGTAAGAAAAGATGAGTTTAGAGCGTCAAAAATTATGGTAGATCGAGTTCTGAATACTGAAAATATTGAAGTTCTATTCAATCATGAAACGAAAGAGGTTCTGGGAGAAAATGCGGTTGAAGGAGTCTTAGCTGTGAATACTAAAACAGGTGATGAAGTGAAGATTGAATCAACTGGATTTTTTGTTGCAATAGGACATAAGCCTAATACAGACATTTTTAAAACTTGGTTAGATATGGATAATGTAGGTTATTTGAAAGTAACACCTGGAACATCTAATACAAACATTAGAGGGGTTTTTGCCTCTGGAGATGCAGCAGATAAAGTGTATCGTCAAGCAGTTACAGCCGCAGGTACAGGCTGCATGGCTGCATTGGATGCAGAAAGGTATTTGTCAGAAATAGGGAAGCACTAATCATTATTACCAAATAGTGCAAAATTACCAAATAGTGCAAAAAAGCTATCGTTGAAAAATGATGGCTTTTTTTGCAACTAAAACCCAAAAGGATTCGTCTTTTCGTGGATGTAGCAAATTCCTATTTATTTGTTATTTTTAAATTTCGTTTTTACAAACCAATGTTATGATAAGAAAACATATACTATTTATTACTCTAGCCATACTCTCAGTAGTTTCTTTGAGTGCTCAAAACTATCATATAATGAAGATTTTAATGCGGGAGCCTTACCGACAGGCTGGTCTAATAATGCAGTTGTTGGAACAACTCCTTGGGGCTTTGGATTAGATGGAAGCAATGATGAAGCTGGGAATAATAATATTGATGGTACAAACTTTGTCTATTTTGATGATGACTTTGCTACTGCTACAGGAGTTAATACAGTAGAATTGATAACTCCGGCTTTTGATAATAGCACATCAGCTATCACTACTTTGGAATTTGATTATAACTATAGAGATATTGGAGCTATATCGGTTGCTGATAGTTTCTATGTAGATGTATTTGATGGGACTTCTTGGAATCGGGTTTTCTCAACTCAAGGGTCTGACGATTGCGGAAGATATTTAACAGGTCTTTGTCTCGCAGGAATCCCGCACGCAATTGTCAATATATCTGCTTTTAACAATGCGAACTGTCAAGTTCGCTTTACCTATTTCGATGACAACGACTGGTGTTGGTATGTTGGAATGGATAATGTTGTTATTTCCTCTCCTTTTCCGGATGATATAGGAGTGTCTAAGATTTTTGATCCTTCTCCGGGTTGTGGTCTTACTTCAGCGCAGTCAGTTCAAGTGCAGATAAAAAACTATGGTACGCAGCCGGCAAGTAACTTTAACATTGTATTAGATGTTGACAATGGAACACAAATGCTAAATGAAACTGTTACGGCAACAATTCCTGGAGGAGATTCGTTGATTTACAATTTTGTTGGAACTGTAAATATGGTAGCAGTTGGATTTTATGACATGGATTTTTATACAAATCTAACAGGAGATGCCAATAACGATAATGATTCATTAATTGTTGTTGTAGAAAACGAACCATCTTTCATTCCAACCTTTACTGAGAACTTTGAGGGGATTAATCGATGGAAAGTTGAAGGACAGAATCCTTCTTGGGAAATTGGCGCTCCAAACAACACTTATATAAGTGCACCAACTTCTGGAGTAAATGCATACGTTACAAATTTGGATGGGCTTTATAGTACTAATGAAGAATCTTATTTAATTTCTCCATGTTTCGATTTTAGTTCGGCGATTGGAGATCCTATTATGACATTTAACCTAATTCATAATATTGAGCCAACTTATGATCGTTTAACTTTTGAATCTTCTATAGATAATGGAACGACATGGCAAATAGTATTAGCAAGTGCTAACCCTACTAATTGGTATAATGTTGGCCAACGTTGGGAAGGAGTTTCCGGAGGATGGATACCTGTAGAGAATATTTTAACTGGATTAGCAGGGCAGAGTTCTGTTAAATTGAGGTTTAAGTTTAAGTCAGATCCAAGTTCGAATAGAGAAGGAGTAGGAATTGATGATTTTAGCCTAAGATATCCACAGCCAATTGATGCGAGTTTGAACGCTATTCTTTACCCAAGTACAACCACTGCTCCAATATGTGGCTTAGGGGTTGAAAATATTATTGTTGAGTTAGAAAATAAAGGAGCTAATACTATTAATTCTATCCAAATGAATTATAGAATTAATAGTGGAGCGGTAGTAACAGAAACATTTACGGCTACAATTTTACCGAACTCGGTAACCACTTATGCTTTTAATACGAAGTATGACTTTACAACATTTACAAGTTCAACAATTGATGTTTGGGCGAGTGTAGTTGGTGATGGATTTAATCCAAACGATAGTATTCTAAATAGAACGATCGCAAACTCTTCTAGAAATGCGACTGCTATGCCGTATAAGGAGACTTTTAGTGGATTAGGATGGGGCCTTGGAAATGGAGGACCAGGTGGGAATAGTTTGTTTGCTGCAGGCTGGTCTAAAAATCCTACTAATACTGGATTTAATATCTATAATTGGCATATTTGGAATGCTGCAACTCAGGCTTTCAACACAGGTCCAAATACTGGTCGTGGAGGTTCAGGAAACTTTCTGCACATAGCTAGTAATGGAGGAAATCCAGGAAATACTGCAACAGTAGAATCACCATGTATTAATTTAAGTACAGTTAGTGGTGCAATTCTGGAGTATTGGACACATGGATTTGGGAATAATATTCCAAATTTAAGAGTTGAAGTTTATGATGGCACTGGCTGGGTTTCATTGCCTAGTGTAACTAGTTTTCCACAAACTAGTAGCTTATCAGCATGGAATAAACAGACTGTTCTTTTGAATGCTTATGCTGGTAGAAGAATAAAATTAAGATTTGCTGTTACGAAGATAGGCTTTGGAAGTGGAGATATTGCGATTGACGACATAGAGATTTTTGAACCAATACCTGCCGATGGTAAAGTGTTGAGAGTGGTTTCTCCAGTTACAGGTTGCACTCCATCAGGAAATATTACTATTGAGATAGAAAATTTTGGATCAGCCCCACTTACAAATATTCCTGTTGCATTTAGTATCGATAGAGGATTTGTAGTTAGAGATACTGTCCCAGGAACTTTTGCTCCAGGAGCAAGAACCCTATATACCTTCCCTATTACAGGGAATTTTACGAAGAAAGCAACTACTTATTCTTTAATGGTAAAAACTGAAGTAGTAGGAGATTCAAACGTATTTAATGACTCAATAGTAGTAGATGTTACCAATACAACCAAAGATGTAAGCTTCGTAGAAGATTTCTCCGGCTTTACCGATGGTTCGTGTAATGGATTTAATTCACCTGTAGATAATATAGCCGATCTATTAGGGCCTGGATGGGAAGAAGTTAGCGCAAATACTTATCAGTGGAATGTTCATGATGCAGGAGTGTGTGGTGGAACACAGTCAGGTAACACAGGTGCCTCAACGGATCATACAACTGGGGGAGGTAAATATATCTATGCTGAAGCATCCGGAGGAAATGGCTCTGCAGCTTTAGTCTCTCCATGTATTGATTTTAAGGGAAGGTCAGGTGCAGCAATTAAGTTTTGGTATCATATGTTTGGAACTGCGGTTGATTCATTGGTTGTGGAAGCTTTTGCAAATGGAGGATGGAATGAGGTAGGCTTTATTGCAAATCAGCAACAAACGTCTGAAACAGCTCCTTGGCAAGAGGCTATTTTTAAATTCAACCAATTTGCAGGACAAGACTTACAATTTAGATTTCGAGCTGTTAAAACAGGAGGAGTTGGTGCCGATATTGGAATTGATGATATCTCATTCTTTGCCCCTTACGGCAAGGATGCTAGAATGCTTGCAGTTACAGGCCCTGAAGCTGGATGTACCGTAAATGATCAAGCATTTGTAAGCGTTCAATTTGATAATTATGGGACGGAACAAATAGATGCAGGTTCACTGACGCTTTTTATACAAGTGGACAACAATCCTCCAATTTCAGAAGTAGTGCCTTTTATCATACTAGCGGAAGATACTGCTGATTATACGTTTACTCAATCTGTTGATTTATCAATAAAAGGGAAAACATATTTTATAAAAGCATGGACAGCCCTCATTGGGGAAGAAGATGTTGAGAATGACACATTATTAAATCACAAAATATTCAACCAAACTAAGGATACTGATTATTACGAAAATTTTGAAAGATTTAGAGATTCGAAATGTGATCAAATGATTGGTCAGGTGTTAGAAAATGGCTGGGTAGCTTCTAATGATGCTACTTATAGCTGGCATGTTCAATCCTCGCAATGTGGAAAGGGACATGTTACTACGCCTACTGCTAATACAGGGCCTGAGGGTGATAGAACAACAGGAAGTGGAATTTTCATGTATACTGAAGCCGACGGTAGAGGAGTAGCTGATTTTCAGTCTCCATGTATCGACCTTACTAATAATGTGAATCCTAGATTAAGTTTTTGGTACCATAGATATGGTGGGAATATGAATTCAATGGCTGTGTATGTTGATTCAAATGGAGTTGAAAATCTGGTAGCAACGCTTACTAATCCTGCTCAATCACAAACTTCTGCAAATGATATTTGGAAGCAATTTACAGTGAACTTGGATGCTTACGTGGGACATTTAGTGTCTATTCGCTTTAGAGCAATGAAGCCAAATAATTTTGGACAAAGATCTGATATGGCATTAGATGATGTTTTCTTTTACGAAGCCATTGCGAAAGATGCAGGTGTAACTGAAATAATTCAACCCAATGGAGATGCTTGTGCTCTAACTGCAACGGGAACAGTTGAAATTAAGATAGAGAACTTTGGCTTAAATGATATTTTACCAGGAGAATTATCTGTGGACTATAGCTTTAATGCTGGTCCTTTAACCTCAGAGACGATACAACAGACCATTACTGCAGGATCGAACTTGATTTATACATTTACTACTCCTATTGATTTATCAACTCCCGGTAGAAAAGATATTGTAGCAAAAACAACATTAGCTAATGATGCAATTAGCGCGAACAATGAGGCTTACAAAAGGGTGACGAATAGATCTACTGGAATTCCTCGTTATTTTATGGACTTTGAGGACCTTGTTCAAAGTACAAGTGCAACTTCATATACTCCTGATGTTTTAAGAGGTTTTGTAAGAACGCCTGCTAACGGAGGTCTTGCACCAGCAAGAACTGCTTATATGTGGCATGTAGTTACAGGTACTGCTCCAAGTGTAGATGGTCAAGCACCAATATTAACAATGGTTGGAGGACCTTCAACAGGACCATCAGGAGATCACACCTTTGCAACGAATACCGCAAACGGAAAGGGAACTTATATGTTGGTTGAGACTAATATTGAGCAATTATTGGCTGCAATACCTCCAACAATTCCTAATGCTATATTAGAGTTGCCTTGTGGACCAATTGATCTTTCACAAAGTATGAATGATGAGGTACTATTATCGTTCTGGTATCATATGTTCGGTGCGGAAATAGGAGAATTAGCCCTAAACGTTAAGGTTGAATCAACAGGGGCTAACTATACCGCTGTTGGTGGATCAATTAAAGGTGAGCAGCATTTTGATGACACTGATAGGTGGTTGCAGAAGCAAATATCTCTTGATAGGTTTGTAGATTCTGGACTGATAACACTTAGTTTCATTGCGATAAACCCAGCGATAGGTTTCAATTTCTATCCAGGTCAAGGACGTGGAGGAGATATGGCGATAGATGATATTGAAATTTTAGATAGGCAACAAAATGATGCAAGTATGTTCTCTCTAATAGATCCGGAATCTGATTGTGCGTTGGGAATTTCAGAACCGTTTGAAGTGAAAGTTCAGAATGTCGGAACTGATGATATATTGAAATTAAATGTTGGCTATCAAATTGAATTTACTCCATTAGGAGGTATCCCAGTTTTATTGCCAATTGTGCGCGATTCTGCAATAGCAATAACAATTATTAAACTTGCGTTTTACGATTTTTCATTCCAAAATATTGATTTATCAAGTCCTGGCTGTTATAAAATAAAAGTATGGACAGAGTATGTAGGAGATGGAAATGCATTTAATGACACAATAGTTGAGACAATTTGTAATATTACACGTCCATTTCCTGGCTGTGATGATTTTAGTGACTTGATATATGATGATAAGGCGAAGAACTTTAAAGATGGAATTCTTAGAAATAATTGGACAGGAAATACTACTCCAGATTATACTTTTAAGGCTTCTATAGAAGGGAATCCTGATGTTCCTGATGTTAAGGGGCATACAGGGGGATTGAACGATATCTTCTTATTGGCTTTTGATGGGGATGGGATGCCAGGTCAAGAAGCTACGATAACATCGGCGTGTTTTGATTTAAACAATACGCCTGCGGCTAATTTAGAATTCTGGTATATAATGCCTGCTGGAGCTGGACGATTATTAATTGAAGGAAGGCAAACAGGAGCTGCTTGGATGCCTTTAGATACTATTGAAAATGACCCGAAAGTGCTTTGGACAAAAAGAAGAGTTGTATTGGCTGATTTAGTAGGTGGATTTGTAGAATTTAGATTTACTGGTCTAAATACTGGTGGAGGTTATTATGCAATTGATGATGTTTGCATTGTTCGACCACGAGAGCAACAAGTAGCTTTTCAGGAGTATAATAATCCACTTCTAGGCAACTGTTTTTATTCTTCTACTGAAAATGTGAGTATCAGACTAAGAAACATTGGAATAGATAACATAGATTCTTTCCAAGTTGTGCTAGCAGTGGATAAAGACATTATAAGTAATCCTAGAGGGAACCACTTTCTAGATACAATGTGGGTTTATTCAGGTGCTGCACCACCATTTTTTGAACCAGGAGATAGATTGGATATAAACCTCGGCGATAGTCTCGGTTTCAGCGTTGATTTGTCGGAGAAGACGGATTATTATATTCATGTCTGGATATTATTAGATGGAGATGTTGATCTGGAAGATAATAAGAGATTAGACTATTTTATTCGACATCCGGGAGCTAGAAGTCTTCCATATGCGATTACGTTTGAAGCTTTGCCAGACAGACTAAATGGCTTAAATCCCCAGCCACTTGATAATCCTTTGGTGTATATGTGGACAATAAATCAAGGCTCTGATCATTATTTGCAGGAATAACGGGCCCCGGATTGGATCATACAAAAGGGCCAATCGATACAAACGGATTTTACTTGGTTTCTCAAGCA